>CAZAGA010000197.1:0-6583 GCA_964484335.1 uncultured Anaerolineaceae bacterium | reverse complement strand
TGGCAGCGGCGTTCTGGGTGATGGCGGCCTGGATGGTCTCGGCGGCGGTGGTGGCGATGGCATCGACTGGCTCATTATGCCCCTGGCGGGTAAACAGGTACCACAACCCGGCCAGGGACAGGCAAGCAACCACCAGCAAGCCCAGTAAGATCAGGGGTAGCGGGCTGGCTTTCTTGCCAACCGGCCCGGCTGGGGTGGCAGCCGCGGGCGGTCGGGCAACCGGGACTGCAACGGTCGGGCCAACCGCCGGGCGGGCTGAGCCCGGCGGCGGGGGTGGCGTGGCGCTCAGGCGGGTATAGGCCGCCAGCAGACCGTTTTGGAAGGCGCCCATATCGGTCAGGCGGGCGTTGCGGTTGGTCTGCAGGGCGTTCTCCAGCAGACGGTCGATTTCGGGCGTCAGGCGCGGGTTGGCCTGGCGAGCGGGGGGCAGGTTGGCCGCACCCGTCATCCGGTCAATACTCCCCGGCGGGGTCAGCCCGGTAAGCAGCTTGTACAGGCTGGCGCCCAGGCTGTACACGTCGGCGCGCCCGTCCAGCGGGGCAGTGCCGGCCTGCTCAGGCGCGGCATAACCCGGTTGGCCAACTGGGGCCGGGGCAAAGTTCCACCCGACCAGCACCGGGCGGCCATCCGGATTGAGACGGATGTTGCTGGGGCAGACATCGCCGTGGATATAGGGCGGGTTCTGGCTATGCAGGTAGGCCAGAGCCTGGCTGATCTCGTTCAACCATTGGACAACCTGGATTTCGGGCAAGCCGCTCGAGGAGGGCAGCCCGCTGACCACCGCCGGTGGGCGGACGTCGCTGTTGTGGAGGGTGGTTTCCAGGTCGGGACCGTCGATGAATTCCATTACCAGTAACTCCCCCAGCCCGGGGAGAGAGAAGAAATCGTACACTGCGGGCAGGTTGGGATGCTGGAAAGCCATCAGCCGACTGGCCAGGGCGTGCAGTGGGTCAGCGGCGAGCAAATCGGGATCGAGATGCTGCTTGATAAAACAGGCAGCCTGGTTCTGGCTGTCCCAGGCTCGGTAACTGGCCTTATCTGGGCCCTGGCTGACCAGGCGAACGATGCGGTAGCGTTCCTGGAGCGTTTGGCCTTGTTCAAGGTACATCGAATAACTCCTTTCCAGACCGCGGCCGGCGAAGGATCAGGCCGGTGGGCGGTCGATGACAGCCAGGGTCAGGCGGGCGATACAGGCCAGCTTGCCGGCGTCATTGGTGATGCGGATGTCCCAGACCTGGGTGCTGCTTCCCAGGTGGATGGGGGTGGCTACGCCAGTCACCCAACCCGAGCGAACCGGGCGCAGGTGGTTGGCGTTGATTTCCATCCCAACCGGGATTTTTTTCGAAAGGTCGAGGGTCAGGCTGGCCGCGACGCTGCCGAGCGTTTCGGCCAGGGCGGCTGAAGCGCCGCCGTGGAGTAATCCAAACGGTTGGATGGTTCGCTCATCGACCGGCATGCGAGCGGTCAGGCTGTCCTCGTCGACGGCGGTGAATTCAATCCCCAGGTGAGACACCATCGTCCGCTGGCGGGGGGTGTTCAGCGCCTCGGGGGTAGCAGGTGTGAACCAGATCGACATCCAGGCCTCCTTTCAGGCAACCGGCGGGGCAGTCGGGAAAACCGCCGCTTTTTCGACATACAACCCGGCCGCTTCGGGCAGGTCGGGGCATTCCAGGATCAGGTAAAAGGCGGCCAGCCCGGTGCCGAGGATGGTACCATCGCCGGGGTCTTTGTCGCTATCCTTGTGGGAGGTAGAGATACGCAGCTTGACCCCGGGGGTCAGGATGACCCGCCGGGCGATGTCCTCAAGTGGTTGGATAATCGGCTTGCCCTTCAAATCATTGCCTTTATAGACGTTACAAAGCGCTTTCTCCAAGCCGGGGATCAAGGTCACCCAGCGCCCACCGCTAGCATCGGCTACGGCAGCCTTCGAGATATAGGTCCCGGCGGCCAGCGGAACTTCGACGCATTCGCCGACGACCAGGAAGGGACCCTTCTCGGAATTGATCAATCCATCGCCGCGGTCGCTCAGGCTGATCTTACGCGTTTTAGAAACCTGGAGCAACACGCCAATCGGTAGACGCACCAATGGGGTGACGGGTTCCATCTTCGGGCGGCCCAATTGGTCGAGCTGCTTGTAGCGGAAAGCGCGCAAGTCAGGGCGGATGACCACCACCGGGCGGAGCTGCTCGGGCGACGGCGGGGGCTCGGCCGGCGCGCCGCCAGACGTGGTCGGCAGCTCATCAACGATTTTCTTCGGGCGGGGTCGCGGCGGCAAGGCGCTGCCCGGCAAGACCCGATCCCAGCGCAACATCTGCACCAGGCGAGCCTCGAGCGTCTTGGCCGGGTCGACCGGGTCAGGGGGGAGCGGCTTTTCGGGGACATAGCCGACGAAAATCTGCGGATTGCCGGCCAGCTCGCGCAGGCTGCGCAGGCGCAGACCGATCTGGCCAGTTTCGAAGGTCATCACGGTGCGCCCGTCGATCAGGTCAAAGACTCCGACGACGGTGGCCTCATGCCGCCAACGCAGGTACTGGGTTTCGAATTCGCCGGTGACCTTGCGCTCGGCCAAAAGAGTGTTGATCTCCTGTTCAGTCTTGCCCTGCTTGCGCAGCTCCTGGCGAGAGGGCAGGCGGCGCTGGCGGATGTAGGCATTATCCGGGCTCTGGTAGTCCCAATCGCCATTTTCGGCTTTGAGCTTCTCAAGCTGCTTTTTGCTGACTTCGCCCTTCTTCTCGCCAGGCTTGGCAGTCTTCCCATCCGAGGGCGAGAGGCTAAAACCGTTCAAGGGGCGGGCGATCTGCCAGGGATTAGGTTGGGTATCGACCCATTCCAGCCACAGGATGCTGGCGCCGGTCTTGAAGTGCTGCTCGGCCGGCGACTGGACGAAATAGGCCCGGCGGGGATCCTTGGCCTGCTCGCTCAGGTACCACTTGGGTTTCGAGGTCAGCCCGGCCCAAACCGCGTTGCCACGTAAGTGCTGGATGTGCTCGGCGATTTCATTACACACCGCCCGGATCACGACGAGCTCCAGGCTGTCGCGGTGTTTCTTACGCCAGGCGGTGATATCCTTCTGTTCCCAGGTGGCCAGGACCTCGCGCCAGCGGTTATTCTGGAATTTCCAGCGTTCTGGGGAGGTCGATTCCCAATTCGGGTCGCTAGTCTGCAAGCGTAAGGGGGTAAACTTGCAGATTTCGGCCCAAACCCACTCGGGCATCGGGGCGCGGCTGGGATCCTGACGGGCGCGCTCAGCGAGCTGCTCACGGAAGGATACCAGGGCTTTCAGGCAGGCATCGTCATCCTTCAAAGCCCGGACTTCTTCTTCGTTTTCCGCGGTGAGGGCATTTTGCAGGGCGCGGCTATCCGGCGGCTCGAGGCCATCGACCAGGGCTTCGAATAGTTTTTTGCGCTCGGGGAGCTGGGCCAGGCGCTGCTTGAGGCGGGCCGCGGCGGCGCGACAAGCCTGGAGGAGCGACTCGCCTGTCAGGCGTTTGGTTTCGGCAACCAGGTCCTCCCGGCGCAGGGTTTCGAGCAGGCTGCGCGGGTCAGCCCACGAGCTGTGGGCGCTGGTGTAGCGCATGCCGGAAAAATGGATCACCATGTAAACCAGCCATTCGGGAAAGCGATCTGGCTGGCGGTTGATTCGCTCAACGATCGCCTCGAGCAACTGGCGCTGAACTTGGAGCGGGTCGCTCTCGTACTGCTTGAGCAGCGGCGCCCAGCGCTCCTTCTCCTGGCGGATTTCCCAGCGCAGGACATCCTGGACGCTGACCTCCTCGCCGGGGAGCTCGGCTTCCTGGTCGAACAGGCTCCGGAAGGCTGACAGGCGCTCAATCTCCTGGCGGATCTGGCGGACTGGCGCGTCCTGCTCTTGGGCCTTGTTCTGCCAGCGCTCGCGCTGCAGGCGGGCGTGCTCGCGCAGCTTGTCCGGCTTGCTCGGGTCATCCGGCCACCAGTCGACCCGCTTGAGATAGGCTTCCTGTTGGTCGAGCAAGTCATCCAACTGGTCGCCGGCCTTTTGGATCAGGCGGTCGAGATAGTAGGTTTGTTTAAAGCGGTAATTCTTTTGGGAAGTGAACTTGATCGCCGCGAACCAGGGATCGGAGGCCTTGCGAGCCGCGATGGCGCTCTCAAGCTGTTGGATCACCTCTGTGCGGCGTTGCTGGATTGCGACCTTGGATTGCTCGAGGCGGGCCTGGATGTCAGGATCCGCCGTGCCGCGCGCTTTGAAATCCTGCACCAGGTCGATCTCGGCATAATAAAGTAGGAAATCGAGCAGCTTCTCGGCCCGGAAGGGATAAATCCGCTTGAGCAACTGCGGGTTTTGCCAGTTGAACTGCGGGCGGACCAGGCTCCCATCTGGAGCAGTGAAGGGTTCGTCGCTTTCAAGCAGGATTTCGGGGGGAATAGTCGAGAAGATATCAGGAATGACCGGGATAGCTTCGACAACGGGCGCTTCGAAGCTGACTTCAACCTCTTCCATCGGGAGGCCGAAGATCTCGGGCGGCGCTTCCTCCTCCACCATCGGCGGAGCGGCTTCCTCAAAACCACCCTCGACTTCGACTTCGGGCAGGGCTTCGGTGACCGAGGGAGGAGCAGGAATTTCAATCTCGGGCGGCGCGGTCGGCAGCTCGATCTCGGGCGCAGGGGCGGGCGGGCGCAGCCAGCGGCGCAGGAAATCGACCAGCCAGCGCAGCAGGAAGAAAGCCATCAAGAACGCCAGGCCGAAGCGCAGCCAACCGTTCAGGGGGTCTGTTTTACGCCGCAGCGGCGCGCGGGAGGGTTTAGCGGCCATCGAAGGTCTTCAATTCTGACTCCTGTATGAAGGTGAATTATAATAAAAAATAGCCCAATTGGTTGGATTGACCAACCAGGTTGACCAGAAAAAACTGGCGAACCAGAAAATACTGGCAAAGGAGATCTGCTATGCGCATTCGACCGGAAACCGGCTTGACCTTTGATGATGTCCTGTTAGTCCCGCGCCGCTCGGGGGTGCGCAGCCGGCGCGACGCCGACACCAGCACCTGGCTGGCGCCAGGCCTGCGGATGGCAATCCCAATCCTTTCCGCCAACATGGACACGGTGACCGAGGCGCGCATGGCGATTGCTATGGCGCAACAAGGTGGGATTGGCATTCTGCATCGCTTCATGACCATCGAGCAGCAAGCCGAAATGGTACGCAAGGTAAAGCGGGCGGAAAGCCTGGTGGTCGACCACCCGATTGCGATTCGCCCGGAGGCAAGCGTGGCGGAAGCGCGCCAGAAGATGGAGGCGGCGGATATCGGCGGGTTGATGGTGACCGATGCCGAGAACTTGCTGCTCGGCCTGGTGACGACCCGCGATGTACTGCTGGCGCGCCAGCCAGACCTGCCGGTGAGCATGGTGATGACCCCGCGTGAGAGGCTGGTGACCGGGGCGCGCGGCGAATCGCTCGAGGATGCTCGCCAAAAGCTGTTTGATTACCGAATCGAGAAGCTGCCCCTGGTAGATGGCGATGGCCGGTTGGCCGGGCTGATTACGGCCCAGGATATCCAAAAGATCCAGGAACACCCCAACGCCACCAAGGACCATAAGGGCCGTCTGCAGGTCGGGGCGGCGCTGGGTACCCGGCCGGATGACCTGGAGCGGGCGCGCGCCTGCGTACAGGCTGGCGCGGACATCCTGGTGGTGGATATCGCCCACGGTCATTCCGAGCACACCCTGCAAATGGTCAGCAAGCTGAAAGCCAGCTTCCCACGGACACCGATCATCGCTGGAAACGTCGCCACTGCCCAAGGGGTGAGCGACCTGGTGGAGGCCGGCGCGGCGGCAGTTAAAGTCGGCGTCGGCTCGGGCTCGATCTGCATCACCCGGGTGGTAACCGGTTTTGGCGTGCCGCAGCTCACCGCGATCTCAGAGTGCGCCGAAGCGGGGAGAGCCCATGGCGTACCAATCATCGCCGATGGCGGCATCCGCACCTCGGGCGATGTGGTCAAAGCACTGGCTGCCGGGGCAAGCAGTGTGATGATCGGCAGCCTGCTGGCCGGGACGGACGAAAGCCCTGGTGCGGCGGTGATCCGCGATGGCCGGCGCTACAAAATAGTGCGCGGGATGGCTTCGCTGACTGCGAATATCGAGCGCAAGTCGATTGAAAAAGGTGGCCTGGTGGCCGAGGAGGATTGGGGCGAGGTGGTCGCAGAAGGCGTAGAAGCCGTGGTGCCCTACCGCGGGGCAGCCAGCGACATCCTGCACCAACTGGTCGGCGGGTTGCGCTCCGGGCTGAGCTATGCCGGGGCGCGCACGATTGAGGAGCTGTGGGAGGCGGCGGAGTTTATCCGAATCACCGGCGCCGGGCAAAAGGAATCCGGCGTCCACGATGTCTCAAAGATCTAGGCGATAAAATAAAAGTGGTGGAGCTCAGCTCCACCACTTTTATTTTATCGATAGAAACGCATCGATCACGGATCGCCAAGCGGGACGCACAGACGCTGGCCGGTGAAGATCAGGCGCGGGTTCTTGATGTGGTTGACTCGCACCAGGGCGCTGACTGGAACGTCATAACGCTGGCCGATCGCCCACAGGGTATCGCCGCGTTTGACGGTGTAGT
>CAZAGA010000196.1:0-6586 GCA_964484335.1 uncultured Anaerolineaceae bacterium | reverse complement strand
TTCATTATGGCAAAAGCCAGCAAAGGTGTCAATATTCACTCAGGTAATCACCTGGCCTGGCTTCGCCAGGCCAGGTGATTACCTGCGCGAATAGTTGAAAAAACCTTAATACCTGATAAAATTAATCTGAATAAACTATTCTTTTTCTCGCTGGAAGGCGGCCCATGCGCTGTCCCAATTGCAGCACGACGAATTCACCCGGCGCCCGCTTCTGCCAGAATTGCGGCGCGACGCTGGCCGGCCTGTGCCGGGCGTGCGGCGCGTCCAATCGCCCGGAAGCGCGCTTTTGCCAGAACTGCGGCGCGCCGCTTGACCCGCTTCCGCCACCGACCCCGCTGCCCGCCTCGCAAGTCGCCGCTATTCAGCGCAGTCCCAGCGCCCCTGCCCCCCGCCCGGCTTACGAGCGCCGCCTGGTTACCATCCTGTTCGTCGATGTGATCGGCTATTCCACCCTCTCCGAAAGGCTCGATCCCGAAGAAGTGATGGAAATCATGCGCGGGGCGTACCCCTGCTTGATGGACCCGATCGAACGCAACGATGGCACGATCGTCCAGGTGATGGGCGATGGCATCCTGGCCTTCTTTGGCGCACCGCGTGCCCATGTCGACGACCCCGAGCGAGCCATCCGGGCTGGCCTGGAAATCCAGCGCCGCATCCAGGAATACGCCAGCCGCCTGCAGCGCGAGCGAGCCATCCCAACCTTCAACGTCCGGGTCGGCATCCACTCCGGCCTGGTGGTGGTCGGCGAGATCCGCCCCGATAAACATCTCGAATACACCGCCATGGGCGACGCGGTCAACCTGGCCGCCCGCCTGCAGCAGAACGCCCCGCCCGGCGGCGTGCTGGTCAGCCACGAGACCTTTCGTCATGTGCTCGGCCTGTTCAACGCCCAGTCCCAATCCCCGCTGACCGTCAAAGGCCGCCAACAATCCGTCCAGACCTACCTGGTGACCGGGGTTAAGCCACGCGCCTGGCGGATCCATTCCTACGCCGTGGCGGGCGTCTCGACCCGCATGGTCGGCCGGCGCAGCGAGATGGAACAGCTTAAAAGCTGCTACCGCCAGGCCGTCGCGGAGCAAAAATCCGCCTTAGTGCTCATTTCCGGCGATCCAGGCGTCGGCAAGAGCCGCCTGCTGAATGAGTTTATCACCTGGGCCGACCTGCAACCCACCCCGATTCGCTACTTCCGCGGCCTGGCTATCCCCTCCAGCCGCAGTACCTCCTACGCCCTGTTTCGCGACCTGTTTGCCTACCGCTTCGAAATCCTCGAATCCGACAGCCCCGAGCGAGCTCTGGAGAAGTTCCGCAAGGGCGCGGCGGATTTCCTATTGCCCGAGCAGGCTGACCTGGTCGGGCAGTTAGTCGGCTTTGACTTTGCCGAGAGCCCGGCGGTGGCCGGATTGCTCGGCGGGCCATCCTTCGCCCAGCTTGCCACGATCTACCTGGTCAACTATTTTCGCCAATTGGCCGAGGAGCCGCTGCTGATCGTGCTCGAGGACCTGCAAGAGGCGGATGACAGCTCGCTCGAATTGATCCTGCGCTTGATCTCTGAAATTGCCCCCGGGCGCGCCCGCCTGCTGGTGGTCGGCGCCGCCCGGCCGCAGTTTTTCGAGCGCCACCCGGAGTGGGGCGGCGGCGTACCCGGCTTCCAGCCCCTGCCGCTCAAGCCGCTCAGCCGCCCAGCCAGCCGCAAGCTGGTCGAAGAAATCTTCAAGAGAGCCGAGCACTTGCCTGAAAGCCTGGCTGAGCGGATCGTGGCCGAGACTGAAGGCAACCCGCTATTCATCGAAGAGCTGATCAAGATGCTGATCGAAGACGGGGTGATTGAGGCCGGCGACGAATGCTGGGATGTGAATCCCGAGCGCCTGGCTGGCCTGCGCGTCCCGCCGACCCTGGCTGGCATCCTGCAGGCCCGCCTGGACAGCCTGCTGCCGGCCGAACGCCTGGCGTTGCAGCGCGCGGCGGTGGTCGGCCCGGTCTTTTGGGACCGGCTGGTCAGCCGGCTGAGCGCCGACCTGAGCGAGGCTGCCCAGGTGCGCAGCAGCCTGGCCGGGCTGGCCGGGCGCGAGCTGATCTACCCCCACGAGCGCTCGACCATCGCCGGAGCCGAAGAATACATCTTCAAGCACAGCCTGCTCCAGGAAGCGGCCTATGAAACCGTCTTGCTCAAGCAGCGCCGGCGCTACCACTTCGAGGTGGCGGAATGGATCGAAACTAACGCCGGTGAGCGCCAGGAAGAATACCAGGCCTTGATCGCCGATCACTATGCGCAAAGCGAGCAACCCTCCCTGGCGATCGACTGGTACCTGCGTGCCGGGGCCTATGCCTTTGCGCGCGGCGCGGCCCGCGAAGCGGTCCGCCTGAACAGCCGGGCGCTCGAGCTGCTCCCCGCCGACGAACTACCCCGCCGTTGGCAAGCCTTGCTCGGCCGGGACGAGGCCTATGGCCAGCTCGGCGATCGCCAGGCCCGCCGGGCCGACGACCAGGCCTTGCTCGAGCTGGCCAGCCAGATCGGCGACCCGGCCTACCTGGCCGAAGCCTGCTACCGGGCCGGTTACCAGGCCCACCGCGAAGGCGACTCGGCCCGCGCCCAGCAGGAGTTTGATCGCGCCCTGGAATACGCCCACCAGGCTGGCGACGAGCGCTTACTGGCTACCATCCTGCCACTGAAAATCTTCGACCTGGCCCGTAAAGGCGACCTGGAAGCGGCTGCTCCGTTGGTCGAGCTTGCCCTGCACGCCGCCACGCACACCGAAGACGAAGACATCCTGATGCGCGCCTTGAACAACCTGGCGACTTACTACGCCGCGGCCGGCGACCTGACCCGCGCCGCCCACCTGACCCGCCAGGTGCTCGAGATCAACCAGCGCCATGGCAACCGGATGGGCGAGTCGATCGCCCAGGTCAACCTGGCCTACTACTACCTGCTGCTCGGCCTGTATCCCGAAGGATTGCAGACGCTCCAGGGCGCCCTGGAAACCACCCGCCAGATCGAAGCTCGCAGCCCGATGGCCTATATCCTGCTGAACCAGTCGCTCGCCTTGCTGCGCCTGGGGCGAGTGGAGGAATCCGCCCAGGCCCTGGAGCGGGGCCGCAAGCTGCTCGCGCTGCTCGGCGACCAGATGGGCCTGGCCTACCACCAGCTCTACCTGGGAATGCTGAAAGAGCAGTCCGGTGAATTGGATGCCGCTCAAGCCTGTTACCGGACCGCCCATGGCGAGTTCCACCGCCTGGAAGCGCCCCCGCTCTCGGCCGAAGCCCACGCCAGCCTGGCTCACCTGTACCTGCTGCAAGGCCAGCTCGAGCCAGCCCGGGAGGCCGCCGCCCAGGCCGCCGCCTACCTGGAGCAGCACGGCCCCGGCGGGCTGGAGTTCCCGATCCGGGCTTACCTGAACTGCGCCCGGGTCTTCGCCGCCGCCGGCGAGCAGGCAGCCTTCGAGCGCACCCTGCAGATCGCCCGCCGCGAGCTGGAAGACCGCGCCGCCCGCTTGAGCGACCCGGATTGGCGGCGCACTTTCCTGGAAGCCGTCCCCGAGAACCGTGAGCTGCTCGAGCTCGCCGCCCAGGGTATCACCGAACCTTGATCCCCGGCTTTACCTGCCGGTTATTCGCCAAATGTATGGAGGAAAATATGACCACACCACCTGAAGGACAAATAGTATTCAACGTTCCCGGACTGACCATCACAGTGCCAGACCAGGGCTACCCGATCGAAGTGGTCAGGAAGGGTCTTCCTGAACTGGTCAAAATGCCCGGCACCGCCCAATTTAAGCCGATCCGCGCGGTAGCCAACGTGGCGGTGAAGGATCTTCGGAATGGCAACTATGTCACCCACTTCGAGCCCCCGATCAAGCTCGATGTTGGCTACATCACCCAGGATCTGTTCGAAGCCGCCCTGGTCGCCCGCAACCTGAAATTGGCCTATTGGGACGGGACCACCTGGGTGCTGTTCAACTTGCCCGAGAACAACTTCAGCCTGCTCCCGCCCTCCACCGGGGCGATTGGCGAAGTTTACGTGCATGATTGGGTCGGCGACCCGCCGGTCGCCTGGGGCAGCTAAAGCAGTTCGATCCTCTCGGTGTGCTGCTTCGCAGCACACCGAGTGCCCCTGAACCTGGAGGCGTCGGATGAGCCAAGCGGCTGTCAAGCTCTCAACCCCAGCGAGCTAGGCTTCTCCAGCTTAACCTTTTTTTCATTGTGCGTTAATAGTATTGTGCAACAATAGATTTTAAGAAGAAGTTTTCCGGATCTTCGCTGCACTATCCTTCCGGCGATTCCACGCCAACACCCATCTTTTTGCCGTCAGCACACCAGAACCATCGCAGAATTCCTCTTCTTAGAAGGGAGAAGATAAAGACAGATGGCATCTCGATTCCTGCCTGAGGTTTAATTTTCGATTCAGGAAAATGGAGGCTGCGATGAAAAAGATAATCATGATCCTGGTCGTTGCTGTGCTGCTGGTCCTGGCCCTCTCGGCCTCGAATCTATACTCCAATGTTGGCAGCTGCGGCAATGAGGCCTGTACCAAAAAGTGCACCGCCACCGTCGCCTGCAATGGTGTCGCAGGAAAACACGATGTGCTGTGCGGCTCGAACGGGAACGATACCATTAACGCTCTGGATATGAACGATAAAGCCTGTGGCTGGTTTGGCAACGATACCATCTACGGTGGCAATGGCAATGACCAGTTGTGGGGCGGCCCAGGCAACGATTTTATCTATGGTGAAAATGGAAATGACTCGCTGCTGGACGGCGGGGATGGAACGGACTATGTCTCTGGCGGCTCGGGAACTGACGCTCTCTTTGGTGGCAATGGAACCGATTCGTTGGACGGAGGCCCAGGGTGGGACTCCTGCGTCGATGTCGCCGGAACATCCTATAAAAGCTGTCCATAATCCGCCTATACCTAGCGCGGGATCGGCTGGATTCTTGCTTATCCGGGCAGATGGTCCACCAGGTTCGGTTGAAAAATCAGCGCGGCTGATTTTTCAACCGAACCACTTTATTAACCTAATCTGCCGCGCAGACGAAATTCATCCCGTATTCCGGGATCGCCACCGCCACCTGGCCTTCTGAAAAGGTGAAGCGGACGTGGAAGCGGTCGATATCGTAAACCTCCATCACATAAGTCTGTGCATCGACCCAGGCGCCGCGCCGCACGTCGCCGGCGCTGCTGGGTTGGTAGCTGATCGACAGCGCCCAGCTCACTTCCTGCGGGTCGCCGGTAAATTTCATCCGCAAAGCCCCTAGCTCTCCGAAATCGAAGCCCAGGCTTTCGGCCAAGGCCGGGTTGGGCGGGCAGGTGTAGCTCTTCCCGCTGACTGCCGCGGCGGCCGGCGGGGGGTCGATCCCGGCCAGCCGGGCCTGGTCCTGCGCTGGCCGGGACAGCTCGGTGAGCGTCTCCGCCAGGCGGGCGTTCCCCTGCGGATCAGGCGGCAGCGGATGCTCCAGGTCCACTACCGCGCCGACCAGGTAGGGATCGACCTCGGCGTCGTAGTCGATCCACCCGGCGGTGGTCGCCACCACCACTTCCATCCCGGGCACAACCTTGATCGCCTGCCCGCCGCGCCCCGAAGCCTGGTAACCACCCTCCCACAGCCACCAGCCATAGCCGTAGCCATCGCCATTCCCAAAGTCGCTATGGTAGGCCACCGAGTCCTTGACCCATTGCTCCGAGACAACCTGCCGCCCCTCCCACTGGCCGCCCTGCAGCCACAGGTAGCCCAGGCGGGCCATGTCGGCCGGCTTGAGGTGTAGTTCGCCCCAACCGCGCGTAATGCCCTGCGGATCGGCTGCCCAGTAAAACTCGCTGATCCCGAGTGGCTCGAACAGGTTTTGGCGGGCGAACTCGGCCTCCGTCTGGCCGGTGACCTGCTGCAAGATCGCCGAGAGCAGGTGCATCCCCGGGCTGTCATAGCAGTTCTGCGTACCCGGCTCGGCGACCATTGGCCGGTCGAGTGCCCATTGCACCCAATCCGGCGCAGCAGACATCTTCGCCAGGGTCGGCGGGTCGCCCTCCAGGCAGCCCGATTCAAAGCCGTTGCGCATGCTCACCAGGTGCTCGATCGTGATCGCCTCCTTGCGGGCGTCGCGGTTGGCGATCTGCCGGTCGGGGAAGAACGAGAGCAGCTTATCGTCCAACTTCAGCTTGCCCTGGTCGATGGCGATCCCGACCAGGGTGGTGGTGAAGCTCTTGGTCACCGAGGCCAGGTCGTGGAGATGACCGGCCTGGAACGGATAGAAATACGCCTCCAGGATCAGCGCGCCACGCCGGATGACCAGCAGGCCATCGATCTTCGTCCCCTGGGCCTGCATCGCCAGCAAGCCATCGGCGAGCTTGCCCGAATCGAGGCCCTGCTCCTCGGGGGTGTTGGCTCGCCAGAACTGGCCGGGATAGGTCGCCGGCTCGGCCCCGAACAGGTTGGGAATCAAAAAGGTGATCAGCAGCGCCAGAATGGCGACGGCGATGAGCAGGATGAGGATACGGCGAGAAGTCATGTTAGCCTCCAATCGAACTGATCCACGCCTTCTATTGTCGCGCTGAAATCGCAACCCTGCAGTAGGGTTTAAAAATTTTCCTGGTCGT
>CAZAGA010000195.1:0-6613 GCA_964484335.1 uncultured Anaerolineaceae bacterium | reverse complement strand
TAATTGGGGCGACGACACAGCAAGTATCAACGGCAAATTTTGCGCCGCTGGCTTCTATGACCTGAGTGTAGCCCATTTGATCGGCGATCTGCTTGGTGGGGCGAGCGGTGGTGATCCAGAATTCTTTCTGAACTTGCCTGCCCTGGAGGAGTTGAGCAATGCGGGCGATCTCCTGGATGGAGAGATGCGGGCAGCCCAGGCTGACGAAATCGACCGGCTCATCCCCGGCGTCGCTGAGCGAGTGATAAGCCGCTTTAAGCTCTGCTGGGCTCAGCTCGATCGTTTCCGTTGGGGGGCTGTACTGGCTGGCCTGGGGGGTGAGGTTTTCCATATGGAAAAGCGCCACACCGCCATAGGTGGCCAGGCTGGCGCAAAAGGATTTCAACTCATCTACACTGGCATGGGAAAGGCCGCGGATGTAAGGCACCCGTCGCCCACCTGCAGCTTCCAAATTCTGGCCAATTAGCTTGCCGAGGGCGCCGAACCAGACGGTTTGCGATGGACCAGGGGGCAGCTCGGGCAGGGTTTGGTGAACCAGGAAGGTGTGGGAAGGCCGGCGTTCGTGGTCGAGATGCATGCCGTAGGCAGGGGTGAAGCCAGTCAAGGCGGCGGCCAGGGCGCTGGGCCCACCTTCGCGGTTGGTGCGGGCGCCGATGACCGAGTTGGCGAAGCAGACAGCACTGCTCTCGGCCCAGGCCAGGTGCTCGCCATAATGAGGCAGGTTGCCGGCCAGGTAGGGTGTGCAGGTACAGGTGGTCACTACGCCCATCTGCTGGAAGGCCTGGATGACGCGCTGTTGGTCCCGAGCGAATTCGGGGCTGATGCCGAGGGCGGGCCAGTTTTCCAGGTCCATGCCAGCCGGGTTGAGGGTGGTGAGGACACGCACCTGTCCGCTGCCGTGGGCCATCTCGTCCAGGAAGTGCAGGCCGGCCTCGCCCAGGTTATCGAAGCTGACCCCGGCGATTTGGACCGAAGTTACCGGCAGCATCCGCTCGGCCCCGTAAATCGTGCCCAGGGCAAACAGGATCTCGAGCGCTTTGCGGGTCGCCTGGCCGAATTTTCCATCTAACATGGCTTGCTGTTGGTCGGTGAGCTGCATTTGCTTGCCTCACAGGTGGCGCAAATAGGCCTGGGGATCGTTCAAAAACGAGCGGGTTAAGTTGACGTGCTCCAGTTCTTCCCAGGCGACCTGGCGAATGGGAAGCGAGTCGAAACTCCAAATGTTTGCGCCGGGGTAGGCCATCAGAATTGGCGAATGGGTGGCGATGATAAACTGGGCTTGCTGATCGACCATTTGTTTCAGCAGGCTGATCAGGGCCAACTGGCGCAGAGGGGAGAGCGGCACTTCGGGTTCGTCGAGCAAGTAGAGGCCGCCCGGCACGAAGCGGGCCTGGAAAAGCTTCAAGAAGCTCTCGCCATGCGAGGCGTGATCCAAACCAGAACCGTAGCGGCGCTGCAGGCCGTCTAACTGGCCGAGATAGGGGGAGCGGGCCAGGTCGGCAGCCAGTTTGGAGCGCTCCTGGTATTCGTCATCGATGGCGCTTAAATCTGCTTCCAATTCCTGCTGCAACCCGGCCACGCGCCGGGCGTAACCAAAGAAGTCCTCGGCGCGCAGGAAAAAGCCTTTACGGGTCCGTTTGGCCCAGGCCAGGCGCAGGTGAAGCGCCAGGCGGCGAACAGAGGCCAAGGTTTGGTCGCGGCCGAGGTCTTCGCTGCCGACGACAATCGAATTGGCGGCGCAGGCAATGGCTTCAAGCAGGGTTGATTTTCCGGAGCCGTTTTCTCCGACCAGAAAGGTCACCGGGTGGGTGAATTCCAGCCGGTCAAGTACCTGGATGACGGGTACGTTGAAAGGGAAGCCAGCTTGCGGGCCTGGGAGATCTTTGAAGGCGAGGGCGGTCAGATGGAGCATCGGATGATCCGGGGGTTAAGATGTAAGCCGATTTTATTCAGGCAGTAAAGCGGTTTAAGTCGACCTGCGGGAAAGGCGCTTTTGTGAAGGTTTTATTGGGGGCGGTTAGCGGGCGGGTCAGGTCGAAGCCCAGTTTGGTAGTGTAGTGGGTACCGGCTTCGGCGCTGGGGTCCAGGCTGGAGCCCGGCTCGCGCGCTTTGATGACCAGGTCTGTATCGCCCTGGAAGCGGGTCGCCATGGCCCATTCGACTTCGAGCGGGTCGTAGATATTGATATCTGAATCAACCACAAAGACGTGCTTGCAGGAACGGTGACCAGCGAAGGCGGCCTGGATGGCTTTCTTGCCATCGTCCTCGTGCTGCTTGTCGATCTGCACGACGGCATGCAACCAGGAACAGCCGCCGGGGGTAATGTTAACATCCAGGCAGCGTACGACCTGGTTGACTTTCTTGAAGATGGTCGGTTCGCGTGGCATGCCCATCAGCAGCTTGTGCTCCAGTCGGCCGGGCAGGAGCGCCTGCCAGATAGCATCGCGGCGGTGGGTGATGGCTTTAACCTGCAGGACCGGTTCCTGGCGGATGACATCCTGGGTCTCGGTCAGGTCAACGAAGGGGCCTTCGGCATGGCGGCGGTCGAAGGTGACGACACCTTCCAGGACGAACTCGGCCTCAGCCGGTACGTAAACATCGACCGTGCAGGCTTTGACCACCTGGAGCGGCTCGAGGGCGTTGGCGATTTCCAATTCATCGACGCCAGGTTCGACGGAAGTGGCGGCAGCGGCCAGGACGTTGGGAGCGTTGCCGATGCAGACGGCGACCTCCACCTGGCCGAGCTCGCTGAGGTAGGCGTCGAAATGCCGGCCGCGCACTACCCGGACCGCCAGCTCGGTCGGCGAGAACTGCATGCAGCGGTGGAAGTCGAGGTTCTGGCCGAGGCGCGGGTGGCGGGCAGCAAATACACCAGCGCTGATGTATGGGCCGCCATCGCCCAGGCAGTGGAGCAAGATGGGTAAGAGGTCCAGATCCGGGGTATCGCTAATTACTTCCTGACAGGGCGCCTGGACAACGATTTCGGGCGGCGAGCGGCGGTCGATAGCCTGGGCCAGGAGAGGGATGATCCCCTGGACGGTAATGCCGAAGTAATCAGCAAAGCTGGCCTTACTGCAGAACAGGTTGCCAGCGACACGGAAGGGAGATTCTTGAACCTGGTGAAATAAAACCGGGGCGGGTTCGAGCTGCTTGAGCACCCCGGCGATTTCATACTGTTTCGAGATTGGCGCAGTGATATCAACCAGCGCGCCGCGCTCCTGGAGACGTTGCAGGTACCTGCGAAAGCTCATCTTGGCCTCTGGATGTTGGCTTGCCTGGAAAACCGGTGTGTTGAAATTATACCTTCTCCGACTTCCTGGCTATTCCCATTTTGAGATAACCTGGGTACAATCTCTGATAGATTTCGTTTTGTTTTTTGCGAATAATACTATGCACCCCACACACTCAAAAATCCGGATTATCCTGGTTGACCCCGACCGCGCTGCACAGGAGAAACTGCGTGCTGCGCTGGATCTGTCGCCAGTGCTGCAGTTTGTCGGCCAGGCGGCTGACCGCCAGGAGGCCGTGCAGCTTTGCCAGATGACCAACCCGGATGTAGTGCTGGTTAACCTGGCTGCGGCGGAGTTGGATGGGATCGGTGTGATCCGCTGGCTGGCGCACCAGTGGCCGCAGATGACAGTGCTGGCAATATCGAGCGCGGAAGCGGAAGAACGTCTGCGGAAGGCGCTGGATGCTGGCGCGGCGGGTTACCTGCCGGCTGACGCTGCCCCCGAGGCGCTGGCTGGGACAATCGAGCATGTTATCGAAGCCCGGCGTGGCGCAGTGCGTCCTTTGACCGTCCTGCCGCCAAAGGCGGCGCCGAAAGCAGAGCCGGTCCCAGTGGCCAGCCGACGGACGACTGAGCTGGTTGAGGCGGCCCGAATCCAGTCTAGCCTGCTGCCGGCTGAACCGCCAACCATCCCGGGCTGGGAGATCGCAGTCCGGCTGCAGCCAGCACGCGAGACTTCGGGCGATTTTTATGACTTTCTGCCACTCGAACATGGTAAGTATGGGTTGGTAATCGGGGATGTATCCGATAAGGGGTTGGGAGCAGCCTTGTTTATGGCGATGACCAGCACCCTGTTCCGAACCTTCGCTGCTCGCCAGCCGAGCCTACCGGGTCTGACCTTTCGCCAGGTGAACGAGCGGATCCTGAGCGACTCGGGCGGGAGTAGTTTTGTGACCTGCTTTTATGGTGTGCTGGAGCCGGATACGGGCCGGATGCGCTACGTCAATGCCGGCCATGTGCCGCCACTGCTGATCAGCGCCCAGAAAAGTAAGTCAATCGACCGGCTGGGGCGGACCGGAATGGCCCTGGGGGTGCTGAAGGACGCTGCCTGGCAGCAGAAGCTGGTCCGGTTTGTACCGGGCGATTTCATGCTGTTCTATACCGACGGAATCCTGGAAGCCGAAAATGCGACTGGCGATTTTTACGGCGAACAGCGCCTGGCCCAAGTGGCCCGGCAGCAGTCTGGTGCGCCAGCTAAGGCGATCCTGGAAGCAATCCTGGCGGATGTGATCCGCTTCAGCGGCAATGCGCCGTTCAACGACGACGTGGTGCTGATGGTGCTGAAAAAGAAGTCTTAGCTCCCCGGCATGAACTATTCGATTGTTGCCACCCTGGGGCCGGCCAGCAGTGAACCGGCTATCTGGCAGGCGCTGCTGGCGAGTGGGGCGACCGGTTTTCGCCTGAATACTTCGCACTTGACGATTCTTGAGCTGATGAGATGGCTGGAACGATTGGTCCCCTTTTCACAGGCGGCAGTACGTCCAACGGCAATTGTTCTGGATTTACAGGGCAGCAAATGGCGCGTGGGGAGATTCCCGGCAGGGGCGCTGGCTGAGGGAGAGGTGGTGGAGCTTGTCTGCGCCGAGACCAGCCCGACGGTCAAGCTATTGCCGGTGCCGCACCTCGATTTTTTCCAGGCCGCCCCACTTTCGAGCGCTGAGATCGTCCTGAATGACGCTAAAATCCGTCTGGTCCTGGAGAGAGCCGGTGAAATGTGGCTTACTGCCCGGGTGGTGCAGGGTGGGGAGATTGCGGCCCGCAAGGGGATCACCTATACGACCAGCGCATACCGCCAAGAGCGGTTGAATGAACAGGACCATGAGATCCTGGCGCAGACACACGGGATTGAAAACCTGCAGTACGCCATCTCCTACGTGCGCGATAGGCTCGAGATGGCATATTACCGGGCGGAATTAGGGGGGCGGAAGTTGATCGCCAAGCTGGAGCGAGGACCGGCGCTGGCGGATGCGGTGGAGATCGCCAGGATTGCGGATGAAGTCTGGCTGTGCCGGGGCGACCTGGGGGCGGAGCTGGGTCCGAGAGGGATGGCGGAAGCAGCGGCGCGTTTCTCGGGCATGTTGGGGGGGCTGGATGTGCCAGCGTTGCTGGCTGGCCAGGTGCTGGAGCATATGACGGCGTGCGCCACGCCGACCCGTTCGGAAATTTGCTGTATTTATGATGCGCTGGAGCAGGGCTACCAGGGGGTGGTGCTTTCGGATGAGACGGCAATTGGTCGATACCCGGTGGAAAGCTGCCGGGCGGCGGCGTTATTTCGGGCGTAGTTTTAGAGAAACAGACTCTACACTATTGGTTTAAATCCTGGCTGGATCTCGGAACGACTGGCTTTCGGTGATAGAATCCTCTCAATCAATTAGACTGATACGAATCAGGAGAAAAAACCTATGTCAACTCTAGATGAATTGTTCCCTGCCGGTGTGATTGTCGGAAACCAGGTGCAGGAATTATTTGCTTTTGCCAAGGCAGGCGGTTTTGCCCTGCCAGCGGTGAACTGCACGGGAACCAATAGCGTAAACGCTGCTTTAGAAACTGCCCGAGATATGGATAAGCCGATTATCATCCAGTTTTCTAATGGCGGTGCGGCATTTTATGCCGGCAAAGGCTTGAGCAACGACGGTCAACGCGCCAGCATCGCTGGGGCAATTGCTGGGGCGCAGCATGTCCATCACCTGGCCGAGCTATATGGCGTCCGGGTGCTGGTTCACACCGATCACTGCGCCAAGAAGCTGCTGCCGTGGGTCGACGGCTTGCTGGATGCTGGAGAGGCGCATTATAAGAAGTTCGGCAAACCCCTGTTTAGCTCACACATGCTAGATCTATCTGAAGAACCGCTGGTAGAGAATATCGAGATCTGCAAGCGCTACCTGGAACGGATGAGCAAGATGGATATGACGCTCGAATTTGAACTGGGCGTCACCGGTGGGGAGGAAGACGGAGTGGATAATACTGGCGTCAGCAGCTCCCGGTTGTATACCCAACCGGAGGAAGTGGCTTATGCATATGAAGAGTTGATGAAGGTGAGCCCGCGCTTCACCATTGCGGCGGCCTTTGGGAACGTGCATGGCGTCTACAAGCCGGGTAATGTCAAGCTCCGCCCAGTGATCTTGCACAACTGCCAGGAATATGTCCAGCAAAAATACGGCACCGCTGACCGGCCGCTCAACCTGGTCTTCCACGGTGGCTCTGGCTCGACCCTGGAAGAAATCCGCGAGGCAGTCTCCTACGGGGTGGTCAAGATGAACATCGACACTGACCTGCAGTGGGCGCTATGGGAAGGGATTAAGAACTACTACGTAAAGAACGAGG
>CAZAGA010000194.1:2374-6642 GCA_964484335.1 uncultured Anaerolineaceae bacterium | reverse complement strand
AATCGCCGTCGTTGAGAGGTATGAAGTGTTGCGGTACGTCCTAGATCGTTAATTACCACTCCTGCCAGATGGGCAGGTGGGTCATTGTGGATTTCATGCAATCGCCGGCCGGAGCCACTGACGATTATGGTCGCTCCGGCCAAGTTAGGCACTGCCTGGGGTAGCTCAATCTCGCTCTTCAGTGGAAAGGAGGCGCTGAGATCCACTGGCCAGCGCAGGCAGATTGAAATATTGCCGGCTGCGCCTTCGCAGGCTTGAATTCCGTCAAGGCGTAGGCCAACCTCACCGATCTTTGTCAGGAATTCGTCGAGCGTGGGATGTGAAGAACTAATCATCGTGCTTTCTCCTGTTGAACAAATCATACCGCTGATAGCTGATTATCTCAACCTTAACCGCCATACTACCGGTCTACTCTATCTGTATCTATTTTGGGGAGGGAATTAGACCCTAACGGCGGATGGCCGTGTGCTTGAAACTTGCATTCGTACTGTTGGCTATCAAACAAGGCTCAGATGCAGCGAATTATGCCCGGGGAGGATTTCATTCGCTGGATGTGCTGATCCGGTAACCGGGCTTGGAATGTTTGAATACCCGGGTGATCAGACCCGGAGCAGGTCGCCGAGATTGCTGCCAATGAGTTGAAATGGAGTGGATCGCGAATTGACCAGGATTTGGAAGCAGCTAAGAAAGCCCTATAACTCCCAGAATAGAAGATGAACTCAAATTTTTTAGATATTGGTAGAATTACGGTAGAGTTGACCTATTATGGTATCATTGACCAGATGCCTGATGACAGATACTGCCCGATTTCTGAAAACAGTCCAGCAACTACCTTGGTTTGCCGCGCTCCATGGTGCAACTCAGAATGGGTTGGCACGGGCGGCTGTGCAGCGCAGTTATAACTCAGGGCAGGTAATTTACGTCGAGGGGGAGCCAGCTGAGTTTGTCTATATTCTTGAATCAGGCTGGGTCAAGGCGGTACGGATGACCCGAACTGGCCGAGAGCAAGCAATGCTTTTCTTGCGTCCGGTGGATGTCTTTGGCCACATTGCGGTCTTGACCGGAACAACTTATCCGGGCACAGTAGTCGCTCTTGAGCCAGTTAGTGCCTGGGCAATACCTGCCTCAGTGATTTTAGATATGATCTCGCATTACCCAGACATGGCCATGGCAGTGGTCCGCCAGTTAGGCGGGCGCGTCCTGCACTATGTGAACCTGGTAGAAGATTTGTCCTTGCGCAGCGTTGAGGCCCGGCTGGCTCGTTCGCTATTGCAAAATGCTGAGCTGCGTAATGGTCAGCTAATGGTTCCTCGCCACGAATGGACGACTTTTGACGAAATGGCAGTCCGCCTGGGGACAGTGCGGGATGTGCTCAGCCGGACATTGAAAACTCTCGAGGGGGAAAACCTGATCAAAGTGGAGAGGCAGCATATTTTACTGATCGACCCAAAAGGTTTAGCCGAACGCGTCGATCGATAAACGAGCTGCGACCAGTTGGATACGACAAAAGTCGTTTACAACTGGATAGAAAAACTCTATACTTTTATCAGCCAGTCATTGAATTCCAAACCTTGGAGTTTTACCTATGAAAATCACACGGTATAAAATTGCATCCTTACTGACCTTTATTATCGGTGCAATGGCGATTGTTGCTGGCGGTCGTACCTTATTAGGTAGGGACCCAGGCTATTACGTCATCAACTGGCTACTCTTATATAACTACACTGTTGGGATCTTGACTGTCTCCGTTACCGCGATCTTGATCTGGACCGGCAGCGGCTATGCTCATTTGGTCGCCGGTATCACCTTTACCTTGCATTTATTGGTGATGCTCATTCTCCTGGTTGCTTACCGTGAAGTAGTCGCCCCGGATAGCCTTGTTGCCATGAGCATTCGAATTATGATCTGGGGGATTATCCTATGCCTGTTATGGTTGCCTTTGCGCCGGGGCAGCCATGCCTGAACAACAACTGCTCTCCGATGAATGTTTGCGGATTGAGGTTCTGGCGGCCCTGGCAGCCGAGAAACGAATTGCTAGTGGCGGGCTGCATGTTGGGGTGTTACATGGGATTGTTCACCTGGCTGGGCAGGTGGCTACATTGCTTGAGCGTAGTGCAGCAGAAGAAACTGCTGGGCGGGTGCCGGGGGTCAGGGGAGTAGTAAACCGGATTGATGCGCCTGGCGCACCCAGCCCGGCCCGGCAGATCAACCTGGACTTGTCAACAGACTAACTCGTGTTCTCAATAAAACCCTTAGTAATGTAGATTTTAACTTTCACAGGTACGATATAAGTCGTATACAGCATTTCATGCGTTGTTTATACTCACATATAAGTATGTAAAAATTTAAGATTCCTGGGTTGGAGGTCAGACATGAAGAACAATCACAAATTCGGTGTAGTGCTTGCAGTGGTCGGAATTATAACGAGCTTGATCTTGTTCTATTTGTTAGCCGCTCAATATAACCTTGTCATCGATGCTAAGCTGGTGGATGGACGAACAGATGAGGCGACTTCGGTTAGAATTACTTACGCTGTACTCGGTTGGATTGGGATTGCTGCCGGTGCTATCTGGGCGGCGGTTCTTTACGGTTTCGTTAAAAAGGAAAAATGGGCCTGGTTCTGGGGTGCCGTGGGCGGTACATTCCAATTGTTGGCCGGATTCTTTCCAATGATCCCAGCCATGGATAGCCGCTTGCCGACTCCTACCCTTATCGTATTCCTGCTAGCGGCTGTATTGTGGTTCGGAATGCTTTTCATCGGTGGTATAGATAAAAAGATTATCGCATTGACCTTTGTTGCAGGTTTGGTGTACGTACTGACCTTCATTGATGGTGTAGCTCCGATCGCCAAGTACACCACCTCCCATGGTGATCCTTTTTGGAATGGGATGTATGTCATGTCACAGCAAATTAGCTGGTGGGGTGCAGCAACCTGGGCAATCTTTATCTTCGCCGTCCTAAAGAAAAAATCCTGGTCTATTCCCCTGGGCGTCTTTGCCAGCACGATGTCCATGTTGGCTGGTTACCCATTGGGGTTGCATAATGCCCTGGTTGAAGTGCACCGTTTCTCGATGTTCCTGCCGGCGCCGATTTTAGGTACGCTAATGTTGATTTACCTTCTGCTGCCGTCTACCAAGAAGATGCTTGATGCCTGGGCGGCTTAGACCCACATTTATAGATAAAGTTGCACTTTATTGTTCGTGCTTGGCCTAAAAAGACGAGGCGAAATCAACGTAAACCATCTCATCGGAGGCAGACTCATGCGATTTTTGAAAGACCGTTTTCGGTATTTGTTTGGTTCAACCAAGGGTCTCATTCTGGTGGCCATCGCTATGATCGCGATGGTCACCGGATTATGGGGAATGCTTTCCGGCCCGATGGCAGAATATGGCGTGCGTGACGTCGTTGTCAGGCTGCTCGGGATGGACATGGTCCAGGCTGAACGCGAAGGGCGGATCATCATTCTATATCACTCCATTGCAATGGGGGTGATCGCGATCGAAGTTTATATGATCACCAGCTTGCTAAAGATGAAAGAGTTCTTCAAGCTCGCCGTCCGGATGCTAATTACCGTCGGGTACCTGCTCACGATGATCTTTGGGCTGATCTTTGCCTATTTTGGCCATAACTGGGTTTTCCATGGCTTATATATTACCGGGCTCAGCCTGATCTTTTTCGCCGGCGTCTTACTGGTGATCGCCCTCTGGCCCTGGAACAAGGAAACCTATCAGCCTGACCGAGACTATGCCAGGACCCGTTTGGGGGTTGATTTAGAGCGGGTGGCCTTCTTTGCCACCGCTCTCACCACCGTGATCTCGGCTCTGTTTGGGGCTATTCCAGGGTCGTTTTTTGGCAACGGTTTTGAAACCTTCCTGGCAGAAAATATCATCCGGTTACCCGAAAAAACCACCATGGAATACTCGATTATTGGCCATCTGCATATTATGTTGGCCTTGATCGCCGTCATGATTACTTTGATCGTTGGCCGTTGGCTCAACTTCAAGGGTATTCTACATAAAATCGCCATGCCTTTGATGATTCTGGGAACAATTGTGCTCAATCTGGGGGTATGGGGCGTGGTTACCCCACTTGAGCCGGTCGCACATATGATTATTTATGTCGGTGCGACACCTTCCATGTTGGCTGCTCTGCTGCTCTTGATCTGGAGCTGGGGCAAGCTGATCCGGGATGGCACAGCCCATCTCAAAAAGCCCAGCATCGGGCAGAAAATTAACGCCTTGCTCCGCGATCCACTTAAGTTTGGCCCG
>CAZAGA010000194.1:0-2364 GCA_964484335.1 uncultured Anaerolineaceae bacterium | reverse complement strand
CAGATGTTGTTCATGAACTTTACTACCAGCGGAATTGGCATCTTTATGGCTATTCGCCTGGACGAGATCTTCCGGGTCTGGCCGGCGCGCGAAGAGCGAATCGAGCTTACTGGCCACTGGCATGTACTCTCGGCCATCATTGCCACGATTATCCTGCTCTATTATGGGGACATGCTTGGCTTTAAGGGCAAGCTGCGCCAGTTTTATGGCTGGAGCCTGATTATTCTGTCAGACATTGCTTTTGCTGCTGTCACTATCTTTGAGATGAAACGACTCTTCATCAGTGAGGCGGAGCAGCAGCCATTGGTTAATTTCCTCATGTACACCATGGATATTGGGCTGGCATTGATCTTGGCCTTGCTGGCTGCAGTTATGATTTGGCGCCTGGTAGATTTATTTAGAAAAAGAGGCCATTGGACTGAAGAAATTGATCAAGAGCTTTCGCAGGAGGTGTCGAAATGAAACGCCTGCTGCTGACTGCCATCCTGGCAGCAATTTTACTGGTTTCGTGTGCCACGATTGATTTGAACTCTGCATTGCCAAAGTATGAAACCGGAGTGGATCCAGAGGCCTGGGCTCAAATACCAGCGGGAGAATTTCTCTTCGGTCAACATGAAGATGAAGTTACCACCAGTGCTTATGAGATCATGATCACTGATGTTACGACCACTCAGTATGCTGATTTTGTTAATGAAGCACTAGCAGCCGGGTCAGTTAAAATCGATGGGGATCGGATTGTTGGCTTCTACCCAGGGGATGAATTCCGAGGTGTCAAGCATGAGGAAAGAATCGATGCCGGCGACTGGATTTTTATCCCGTTGGATGACCCATCACAACGTTTAGAATTTGATGGATCTGCCTTTACTGCCCAGCCCGGCTATGAAAACCACCCTATGACCATGGTTTCATGGTTTGGGGCCTGGGCTTACTGTGGATTTTATGGTTGGCGTCTGCCCACCGAAGTAGAATGGGAGAAAGCTGCCCGCGGCGAGGATGCACGGCCCTTTCCCTGGGGTGAAGAAATCCAACGCTCGAATGCCAACTTCTATGCTAGCCGTGATCCGTTTGAAGATATGAGTTCGTTCGGCTCACGCACAACGCCGGTTGGCTTTTTCAATGGTAGCACATATGATGGCTACACCACGCTCGATTCCGCCTCACCATATGGTTTATATGATATGGCTGGCAATGTTTGGCAGTGGACGGGTGATGTGTACGAAGGGATGCACTACCGTTTCATGCGAGGTGGTTCTAAAGACACTTACGAAATGGATTTGCGTGCTTGGGCCCGTAACAATGCTACCCCAACCTACTTTAGTCCTGGGGTGGGATTCCGCTGCGCACGACCCTAACTACCGCGGTTGTAATGCCTTGCTTATCGTTTAGGAGACGCGCCGTGAAGGTTCTGACTGCAAAATTTCGACTGTATGTGCCTCTTGTTAAAAGCTTGCAGACTGGCTTGTTGGTAGCGACTGGTATGGCGGGTTATATGAGCGCTCGCTGCCCGGTATTTACCTTGCCCACCCTGATTGGCTTGTTTATCAGCCTGGTTGCTTCGATTAGTGGCAGCACGATCCTCAATATGTGGTGGGACCGGGATATCGATGCTCGCATGGGACGTACCCAAAAGCGCCCCCTGGCCTCCAGGAAGATTGATCCAACCGAAGCGCTGTGGGTCGGATTAGGGCTTTCACTGTTGGGTGTCGGCCTGGCAGCCAGTCTGGATCCTCTTTTCGGCCTGGTGATTTTCGCAGGATTATTCTTTGATGTGGTGGTTTACACCATCTGGCTCAAGCGCCGCACTTGTTGGAGTATTGTTTGGGGCGGTATTTCAGGTGGGATGCCAATCCTGGCCGGGCGTGTGCTTGGCCTGGGCAGCATCGACATCATTGGCGTGCTTCTATCGATCGGAATCCTGTTTTGGATCCCCACCCATATTCTCACTTTTAGTATGCGTTATTTCAACGATTACCAGGCTGCTGGAGTGCCGACATTCCCATCCACCTATGGACTCGGAGTCACCCGGGCAACCATTGCCATCTCGAGCGTTATGGCCGCCTTAGCGATGGGCTTTGCATCCTGGGGGATCGGTATGGAATGGGGCTTTTTGCGCTTGTTGGGGGTTTTGTCGGCTGGTTTGCTTGTTTTGGCTGCCAGTATGATTTTCCGTCCCTCGGAGCAGACGAACTTTGGCCTGTTCAAATATGCCTCGGTTTATATGCTTGCTTCGATGTTGCTGATGATAATCTAAACGTCAGGAACAGACCTGCATGAAAATGTCTTCGCCGGACCGGATTCTGCTACTTCTAACAGGCCTCTTGGCAGCTTATCAGGTGTCCGTTGGCATCGATCACTTTTCCACCT
>CAZAGA010000193.1:4187-6652 GCA_964484335.1 uncultured Anaerolineaceae bacterium | reverse complement strand
GTCCGGCCGACCATTTCCTTGGCTTCGGTGCCGATCGCCAGCGGTTCGCGGGTTCGCTTATCAATGGCTACCCAGGAAGGCTCGTTAATCGTAATACCCTTCCCCCGTACATTGACCAGGGTATTTGCTGTTCCCAGGTCAATACCAATATCCAGGGAGAAGAATCCGAGCAGCCAGTTGAGTGGATTGAAAGCCATTTTGTTCGCCGGAATTATACCATTTCGCTTAGAACATTAAATCGTTCACCATCTTGATCGTTTCTACGCCTGGGCGCAACCGGTCCTCGCTCAACCGGTTCAGCGGCGTGTGCGTCAGGTTGTAGATATCGACCAACGACGGTTGGACGGGATCAATGTAGATCAGACCGGTCAGCAGCCATTGCTTGGCGTTCGCTTCTTCCAGGATGCGCATCGCCTCGGCCCGGTTGGTCGGGTCGTAATCGTGCTCCAGTTTCTTGAGCACAATTCGCGAGCCATCGTGTAGGGTGACTTCTTTTGCCTCGCCTTCTTCGTAATCGACCAGAATTTCTTCGGCTGGCGGGACGTAAGACAGCTCGTGCAGGGCTACTTCATGTTCCTTGCCCCACGAGTAAGAATGCACCGACTCATCCTTATTGTTGAACGTCACACACGGGCTGATGATATCCAGCACAGCAATCCCCTTGTGGCTGAATGCTGCCTTGATCAGCTCCTTAACCTGCTTGGGATCTCCGGCAAACGAGCGGCCGACAAACGTGGCATTGCCCACCAACGCTTCCCAGGCGATATCGATCGGCATGTAAGGGTTTGTCCCCTGGGCTTTAAGCTGTAAACCCTTGTCGGCGGTAGCCGAGAACTGGCCCTTGGTCAGCCCGTACACACCGTTGTTCTCGATAATATACACTAGGTTGAGGTTACGCCGGATGACATGCTTAAACTGGCCCATCCCGATGCTGACCGAGTCGCCATCGCCCGAAACGCCAATCCCGTGCAGGGTGTAATCGCCAAACAACGCCCCAGTCGCCAGGGAAGGCATGCGCCCGTGCAGGCCGTTAAAACCGAATGAGCGATTTAAGAAGTAGGTCGGGCTCTTGCTCGAGCAGCCGATACCGCTGAACTTCACCACGTTTTCAGGCACGATATCCAGCTCATAGCAAGCCGCGATGATCTGGCTTGAAATTGAATTGTGACCACAGCCCTGGCACAGCGTGCTCGGGTTGCCGCGGTAGTCGGCCTTGCTCAATCCTGCCAGGTTGACCTGGACGCGTCCGGTAGTCAGTTGGTCTTCCATGATTATTTTGCCTCCTGGGCGTGTACGGCTTCCCGGACCAGCTTGGCGGTCATCGGTAAACCATCGGTGTAAGCAATCGATTTAAGTTTCAAAGCAAGTTCTGGGTATTCCAGGGTCAGGAGCTGGTGCATCTGGCCATCCCGGTTCATCTCAACGATGTAGCAGCGCTCGTGTGACTGGATAAAACTCCTAACTTCGGCCGTGAACGGAATTGCCCGTAGCCGCAGGCTGTCAGATAGCAAACCTTCCTTTGCCATCTGGACCCGGGCTTCCTCCACTGCCGGCTCAGTCGATCCAAAGTAAATCAGGCCGATCTTCGCCCCAGCCATATTCTGGGTCACCGGCTTAGGCACATACTGGCGGGCGGTATTGAATTTCTTCTTCAACCGCTCCAGCAGCTTGTACCAGGTCTGGCTATCCTCGGTGTAACGGGCGTATTCATCGTGCCCGGTGCCGCGCGTAAAGTAGGCGGCCGCGGGATGACGATTGCCCGGCACCGTCCGATACGGGATGCCATCGCCGTCCACATCCTTGTAGCGCCCCCACGGATCTCCCAGTTTCTCCAGGTCCGTTTCCCACAGCACCTTGCCCCGATCCATCGGTTCATTGGGATAATCAAATGGTTTAGTCATCCATTGGTTCATCCCAAAGTCCAGATCGCTGAGCACAAAGATCGGGGTCTGCATCCGTTCGGCCAAATCAAAAGCCCGCCAGCCAAATTCAAAGCATTCGCTGACCGACCCCGGCAGCAGCAGGATGTGCTGCTGGTCGCCATGCCCCATGAAATGCGAAAAGCGCAGGTCGCCCTGGGCAGTCCGGGTCGGCAAACCAGTGCTCGGGCCCACCCGCTGCACATTCCAGATCACGACCGGCGTCTCAGCAAAATAGGCCAGCCCGGCATACTCGGTCATCAGGCTCTGCCCAGGTCCCGAGGTCGAGGTCATCGACCGCAAGCCGGCCCACCCCGCGCCGATCGCCATGCCGATCGCCGCCAGCTCGTCCTCCGCCTGCACGACTGCAAAAGTATTCTTACCCTCTTCGACCGGGTCCTTGCGCAGCTTGGGCAGGTACTCGTTCACCGATTCAGCCAGGCTCGAGGCCGGGGTAATCGGGTACCAGCTCACGAATTGCACCCCACCGTAAATCGAGCCCAAGGCAGCCGCGGTGTTGCCATCCGCCATAATATAATCGCAGGT
>CAZAGA010000193.1:0-4087 GCA_964484335.1 uncultured Anaerolineaceae bacterium | reverse complement strand
AAATCGAGCCCAAGGCAGCCGCGGTGTTGCCATCCGCCATAATATAATCGCAGGTCAGGTCCAGCGGCTCCACCCGGTACGGGTCTTGCTTCACCAGGTTCTCTACTGCCCAATCATATGCTGCTTTAATCACCCCATAATTCAGGTCAATTGGTTTTTGCTTGCCCTTAAAATGGAAATCGAGCGCCTGGTAAATCTTGTCCATCTCGATCCCTAACATCTGCGCCACCACGCCGACGTACACCATGTTGGCAATGTAATCACGCAGGTTGGATGACGCGCCCGATTCCTTCACCAGCCTTTTCACCGGCATAGGGTAAATCGAGATATCCTGGCGGTGGATTGCCAGCTTAATATCATCGGCATAGAAGAACGCACCGCCAGGCAGCACATCGTTCATATCTCTCACAAAAGTCGCCGGGTTCATCGCCACAAGCACTTCGTGCTCTTCCCGCCGGGCCAAGAAGCCATCCTTGCTGATCCGGATGGTATACCAGGTCGGCAGGCCCTGAATATTGGATGGAAACAGGTTTTTACCCGCAACCGGGATTCCCATCTTAAACAACGCACGCAGAATGGTCAGGTTGGAGGTTTGGCTGCCGGAGCCGTTCACCGTCGCCACAGTGATCGAGAAATCGTTGACCACCGGTTTCTGCGCCGCAGGCGGATTTTGTTCGAGAATTGGTTTTGCCGACATTGTTTCTCCTTAGTAATTTTTTACATTCCGAATAATATTATTTTTGAATCAGTTCACGCAAGCCATACAATTTACGGTGCACAATGCTCAGCGCGCGAACCTGTTCGGCTGCGTGATAAGAAGATCGCACCAGCGGGCCGCACTCGACCCATTTAAAGCCAATCTCAAGCCCAAAGCGCTTGATTTCGGCGAATTCTTCCAGCGTATAGTAGCGCGCAATCGGCAGGTGCTTCTTGCTCGGCTGCAAGTACTGCCCCACGGTCAGGATGTCCACACCCCAGCAGCGCTGGTCCAGCATCACTTCCTTAACTTCCTCCAGCGTCTCCCCCAGGCCAACCATGATCCCCGATTTCGTCAGCACTTCAGGATCTAATTGCTTGGCGCTAGTTAAGGTCGCTGCGGCCCACTCGTAGCGGTCCTGGGGCTGCACCACTTTGAACAGGCGCGGCACGGTCTCGACATTATGGTTCAATATTTCTGGCCGGGCGTCCATCACGATTTTCAATGCTTCCAGGCTGCCCTTAAAATCCGGGATCAGCACCTCGATCGAACAGCCTGGCAATAGCTGGCGAATCCGGCGGATAACCATCGCAAAAATCGGCGCACCGCCGTCTTTGCGGTCATCCCGATTGACGCTGGTGATCACAGCATGCTTCAGGTTCATCGCCTTGACCGCCTGGGCCACCCGCTCGGGTTCCAACCAGTCCAGCGCCTCGGGCTGGCCGCGCTTAATATCGCAAAAACCGCACGTGCGCGTACAGATATCGCCCATCATCAAGAAAGTCGCTGTGCCCGAGCCCCAACACTCGCCCATATTCGGGCACATTGCTTCTTCACACACGGTGTGCAGCGCCTTGCTGCGCATCAACCCCTGCAACCACTCGTAAGTCTCGCCCGATGGGGCGCGCACCTTAATCCATTCTGGACGTCGGCGCGGGGTGGTATCGATTTCTTCTGGTTTTACCCGGTCACGGGTTGGTTCAAACGGCATAATCTCTCCACAAACCCAAAAATACGATTAAAAACCTTCCAGCCGAGACAGATCCGCCACGCCATCCGCCAGAGCGGCGATTCGCTGCAGCAGCCCTAACCGGTTGGCGCGCAGGCGTGGATCCTCGGCCATCACCAATACGGTATCAAAAAACCGGTTGATCACCGGTATCAACGGTAAAAATGCCTGCCACAGGTCATCCACCGAGCCTGGCCGGCGCACGGTTGCTTCCGCCGCCTGGTATGCCTGGTATAGCTCCGCTTCCTGGGCTTCGCCGAAGGCTTGCGGATCGACCGGAAAGCGTTCCTTCAGCTCGCGGGTGATGCGCACGCAGCGCGAGTAGGCCGGCAGGATCACTGGCCAATCCGGGCGGCTCACCCAAACGCTGAGTTCCTGGACAGCGAGCAGCGCGCCAGCTGGGTTGGCGCCTTGCGCTGCCATCACCGCATCGACTACATCATAGTGGTAGCCCTGGTCGAGCAGGATATTGCGCAGGCGTTCGATGATGAAATCCAGCACCGCTGCCTGACTTTCTGGGCTGGACTGGACCGGCAGGTGCGCTGCAGCAGCCTGCAGCGCCGCCTTCAGGTCAAAATCCAGCTCCCATGCCACCAAGCTCTGCACCAGGCCCAGCGCCGCCCGGCGCTGCGCAAACGGGTCCTTATTCCCGGAGGGCGCCATGCCAGCCGCGAACAGCCCGCACAGCGTGTCCAACCGGTCCGCCAGCCCCACTGCCAACCCTGGTCGGCTGGACGGCGCCTGGTCGCCAGTATAACGTGGCAGGTAATGCTCGAAAATCGCCCGCGCCACCGCTTCGCTCTCGCCAGAGTCAAGGGCATAGTAGCGCCCGATGGTGCCTTGCAAGGAGGTCATTTCAACCACCATATGGGTCGCCAGGTCAGCTTTACATAGCTTAGCCGCCCGGCGCGCCGTCGCCAACTCCTCTGGCAACAGCCCCACCTGCCCGGCCAGGTCGCCCACCAGCGCCTCGATCCGTTCCGCTTTCTCCAGCATCGAGCCCAGGCGGGTCTGAAAGGTCAGCGTCCCCAGCCTCTCCAGGTAAGCCTCTAGCGGCTTCTTTCGATCCTCACGCACAAAGAAATCGGCATCCGCAAAACGGGCCCGGATGACGTGTTCGTTGCCCTCCACCACCAGCTCCAGCCCATTGCCATCGCCATTGCGCACCGCAATGAAGTACGGCAGCAGCGCTTGTCCATCCGGCGCGGCCACTGGAAAATAGCGCTGGTGTTTTTTCATCACCGAGGTCAGCACCTCGCGCGGCAGGCGCAGGTGCGTTGGGTCAAAGGTGCCTCGCAGTGCAGTCGGCGCCTCGACCAGGTTGGTCACCTCATCCAACAGACCCGGGTCTTCAAGGATCTGCCCGTTGACTTCCACTGCCAGGGCATGCACCTGCCGGTCGATCGCCTGCTGGCGCTGCGCCTTGTCAAGCAAGATGCCCTGCCCGGCCAAAAATTGAAAATAGTCTCTCGGGTTGTCCACCGCAAATTCGACCGGCTGGTAAAAACGCAGGCCCCGTGTCGTTCGCCCAGATTGCAGGCCGGCGTATTCAAACCGGATTACCTCGGCCGGCTGCCCATATAGCGCCAGCAACCAGCGAATTGGCCGTGAGAAGGCGATATTGCTGCTGTTCCAGCGCATCGACTTATCGAAGCGCAGGCTGGCAATCAGCCCCGGTAGGGTTTCAGCCAACACATCAGTCGTCGGGCGACCCGGCTGGTGCACCACGGCCACCGCATAACGACCCCCGTCGATCTCACGCACCTGTAAATCGGCTGGCGCTACGCCTTTCGAGCGGGCAAAGCCCTCAGCCGCCTTCGTCGGTTGGCCCTGCTGGTCAAACGCCCGGTCGGCCGGTGGGCCTTTCACGACCAGCTCCAGGTCGGGCTGGCTGGCCGCCAGGTCATCCACATATGCCACCAGGCGGCGTGGCGTCCCCTGTACCTGCAGCCCACCATATCCCAGGCGTAGCTCGTCCAGCAGGACCGGCAGGCGCTGGCGAAGCTGCTCCAGCGCCGCGTCCAGGTCGCTGGCCGGCAGCTCCTCAACGCCAATTTCAAACAAGAGTGGCGCCGGAGCGCTCAGCACATTTCGAGCCGCCGTTGCTTTCCTTCCGGCTGGCCCTGGACCAAGGTCCTCTTCGCCGGTGTCGCCGCTTTCTTTGATCAGCGGATATTCCAACCATTGCCGCTGGTTCAGGTAAGCCTCGGCTACCCGCCGTGAAAGCTCGCGCATCCGGCGGAACAAAGCCTGCCGCTCGGTTACCCCTATCGCGCCGCGCGTATCCAATACATTAAAAGTGTGCGAGCATTTTAAAATATAATCGTGCGCCGGCAGCACCAGGCCGCGTTCCAGGCAGGCATTCGCCTCCGCCTCGAACA
>CAZAGA010000192.1:0-6657 GCA_964484335.1 uncultured Anaerolineaceae bacterium | reverse complement strand
GGCTTTATCACCAAGACACCAGGGCACGAAGAATTTGTTGATGGTTTGGTGTCTTTCTTTCCCCGTTATTCTACAAAAAGCCAATAACGGGAATCCTGTTTCGCAGCCTGAATGGAGGGATTATGGCTAGGACGCGTTTCTCAAGGATGGTCAGTGTTTTGATTTTGGCCGGCCTGCTGTTCGGCGCGGTCTTCACCGCACGGCCGGCTGCCGAGGCCAGCACGCGGATGGGCGCGTGGGTCGATTCGGTCTTGATGACCGCGAGCACCTCAGACGCCGAGGGGGTAAGCAAGCTGGCGGCGGATGAGCTGGACATCTATGCCGATCCGGTTGCCGATCCGGCCCTGTTCGCCGCGGTCACCGGTAACCCGGCGCTCGAATATTCCACCACGCTCGGTTCTTATTTCGAGTTGACATTGAATCCTTATGGTCCAAATTTCAACGATGGGCGGCTGAACCCGTTTCACAATGCTAAGATCCGTGAGGCTTTAAACTGGCTGGTGGACCGGGATCATCTCATCAACAATATCCTGAGCGGGCTAGGGCTAGCCAAGCTGCTGCCAATCACCACTTCAATGATCGAGTACACCCGTTACATCGATAAGGCGAAAGAATTAGAAGCGGCTTATGCCTATGACCTCAACCGCGCTAACCAGGTGATAGCAACCGAGATGGCCGCGCTGGGTGCGACGCTAGTGAGTGGAAAATGGTCGTATGGCGGCAGCCCGATCACATTGATCTTCCTGATCCGCACCGAAGACAGCCGGCGGGTGATTGGCGATTATGTCGCCAACCAGCTCGAGAGCGTTGGTTTTACGGTCGACCGGCAGTATAAGAACTCATCCGAAGCCAGGACAATTTGGGTCGATGGCGATCCGGCCGAGGGGCTGTTCCATATTTATACGGGCGGCTGGGTCGCGAATGCAATCTCGCGCGACGAAACCAGCGTCTTCGATTTCTTCTATACTCCGGATGGGTACTCCATCGCACTCTGGCAAACCTACACCCCCTCGCCCGAGTTTGATGACCTGGCCACGCGCTTGCTCAACTGGGACTTTGCCGACATGGCAGAGCGGGCGACGCTGTTCGAACGGGCTATGGAACTTTCGATGGATGACCCTGGGGCAGGATCGTTGCATATCTGGCTGGTGCAATTGAAGAGTTTCTACCCCCGCCAAGCGGATACTTCGATCGCCAGTGATTTGATGGGCGGATACTTTAAGGAGTTGTGGCCGTACACCATACGCTTCGATGGCATGGAAGGCGGCCAGGTGCGCCTCGCCCAGGCGGGAATTTTAAAGGAACCTTGGAACCCGCTTGGCGGTAGCAACTGGCTGTACGACCAAACCGCAATCCTGGCTACCCAGGATGCTGGCCTGCTGCCTGATCCGAACGATGGGCTGCTCTGGCCACAACGTATCTCGCAGGCAGAAGTAGTTGCCCAGACCGGCCTGCCGGTCTTTAAAACCCTGGATTGGGTCAGCCTGAGCTATGCTGATCTGATTCCGGTGCCTGGTGATGCCTGGGTAGATTGGGATGCGACCAACCAGCGCTTCATCACTGCCGCAGAAAAGTACCCTGACGGGACAGACGCATTGGTGAAAAGCACAGTTACCTACCCATCCGACCTGTTCAGCATAGTTAAGTGGCATGACGGCAGCCCACTTGACCTGAGCGATTTTGTGATGAAGATGATCCTGACCTTCGACCCGGGTAAGCCGGAAAGCGCGATTTATGACCCTGAGCTGGCCTCTGCAGTCGATGACTACCTGGCCCATTTCAAAGGAGTGCGGATCATTTCCACGGATCCCCTGGTGATCGAGACGTACGAAGACCGCTATTCTCCGGATGCTGAGTGGAACGTACACACCTGGTGGCCGAATTACGCCCATGGTCCCGGCGCCTGGCATAACCTGGCAATTGGTATTCGCGCCGTAGCCGCCGGTGAGCTGGCCTTTACGCAGGAAACCGCCTCAAATCTGGGTGTGCCGTGGGCTAATTACTTGATAGACGGCCAGAGCAATCCGATTATGGAAAGTTATTTGTTCCTTCTCCAGGCGGAGAACTATATCCCCTACCTGCCGACGCTCGGCGCTTACATCACCAATAGCGAAGCCACGGCGCGCTGGTCAAAAATATGGTCCTGGTGGAATATCTACGGTCATTTCTGGATCGGCAGCGGGCCTTTCTTCTTCGTTTATGGGCCAACAGGGTCGAACGAGTTGAAGCTAGCGCGTTTCACCTCCTTCCCGGACCCGGCCGGTAAGTGGGATGCCTTCGTCGCCAACCCGGCTTTGAGCCTGAACTATGACAGCGGCGCACCGGGGAGTTACCTGACCTTGAGCGGGACTGGCTTTCCAGGCGGAACGACCGAGTTCATCACGGTCAATGGGCAGAACCTGGCGATCTTCCCGGTCAGTCCAACTGGCGGCGGAGCACCAGGGTTGGCCGGTAAGGACACGATCCAGGTGGCAACCAGCGCAAACGGCAGTTTCACTTTAATCTTGGCTACCAACCAGGCGGAGGAAGGAGACTACCAGATCGCGACCCTGTACAGCCCGGTCGAGCCGCTGTGGTTCAGCCTGGATGACGAGCTGCCCGTGCATCCCCAGGAGGGCAGCGGGGAGGTGGTGGATCTCCCGGCAGACAGCGCATACAAGTGGCTTAATTTCCTGCCGGTGGTAAACCGGAATTATTGAAAAATTGACGGCTGTCCATTTTTCTTGGATAGCCGTCAATTTTGGGTAGGAATATCTAGCGTTTCATCCCGCTGAGCGGGTCATAATCGACCGGGATGGGCACGACCTGGTCGGTCGGCGTTTCTTCGACCCACTGGTCGAAGATTTCGAAGGGCTCGGCCGGCTGGGCGCTGAAACCATCGGCTAACGGTTGGAAGCCAGCCTCGTAGACCCGGTCAGCCGGAAGGTAGCTGCGTACGTCGCCATCGGCCTGGTGGGCTTTTTGGCGCGCGGCGGCCTGGCTGGCCTGGAGCTGGAGCACCAGGTGATCGAGGGCGTGTTTGATTGTCACCGCCTGGTCGCCTGGCAACCCCAGGGCGGCGCGGATCTGGGCCACTTCTTCTCCATTGGGCGGGTCGTAAACCGCAGCCATTCCTTCGCTGCCTTCAACCCCGGCGCTGGATAGCCAGCCGAGCGCCTCGGCCTCCTTGCCCTCGCGGATCGGGATGACCGCTTTCACCCACGGCGCATTCAGGAAGGCATTGCGCAGGGCATCGCCATCCAATTCGATGACCCAGCCCAACGAGCTACCCATCACAGCGGGGGTTGAATCTTCGGTGATGTAATAATTGTTGGCACGCTTGGCGCGCGCCCCGCCCCAGCTCACCGTGCTATATTGGGTAAACTCACTCGTTTGGATTTCCTTGCGGAAGACATTTTGCCCGCCAGACAGGTTCTGGGGCAGCCACCATTCCGGCGCGACGAAGTAGAGCATCTTTTCGATATCGAACAACGAGCTGACCAGCTCGGCAAACAGGTGCTGGACGCGGGCATCTCCGTTGACCACTCCGCTGCCTTGGAGCAGCTGGCTGATCAAGTTGCGGTAGATGATGATCCGTTCTTCTTCGCGCAGGTCTTCGAATTTGCGTGGTTGAACCCGGCTGGCAAGCCGGACGCGCTCTTTGACCGCCGCGAAGAGCTTCTCCTTGTATTCCCGCTCCTGCACCTGGTTGGCTTCCTTGATCTTTTGCTCCTTGGCTTTGCGCACCTGCTCGAGCAGCCAGTCGGATGGAAGGTAATACGGGGTGATTTCGAAGGTGAATTCGGGGTGATCATCGACAAACGGCTGGCGCGGCCCGTAATCGTCATCCCAGTAGTCGTGCGGCGGGTGATAGAGCTCGATCTCGGTAAAGGTTTGCTCTGCAGCGCCCGGTACAATCGGGCGCGGATTGATGCCCCGGGCGCGATAATCCCACTTATCTCCCTCCACAACGATCACATCGACCTGGTCCAGCTTGAAACCGGCGATTGGATTGATTCGAAAATGGCCAGCATGGACCTCGGCGATAAATTCAAGGTCAAGGCCCACCGCACCGATCAAGATTGGCGACTTGGGTCTACCGCCTAGCGGCCAGCGAAAATGGTACTTGATCGTCTCGCCTTTATAGGGCGCCGGGTCGGGCGGCAACTGGGGGTGGATGAGCGGCGGCATGTCATTGGGCACCGCGATGTGGACCAGGTTGGCCAGGCCAAGCTGGTCGCCGGGCTTATCGACATAAGTCTGCCAGCACAGGCGAGCGCCGTAATCCTGGACCTGGACGCCGACCTCGCGCATTTTGCGGCGGAATTCGTAATTGACCAGCTCGGCGGCGGGATTCTGGATGGTATAGCGGCGACCGCGCCGGTCTTCTGGGCCGGCGGCGACCTGGAAGCTGGTCTGTAGTTTGCGCTTCAACTCGCTGGTGATGGCTGCGGATTGCAGGCGAGCGCCGCGGTGCAGGTGGGTGCGCGCTTCAGCGCTGTTCTCTTCCAGGCTGTAGCTGTTGCCGGTGGTCATCAGGGCGGTGAAAACCGGGCCGGCGCCAAAGGAGGTATCGCTGTGGACGCCCATCCCAAACCGGGCATTGGCCGAATTTTGCGCCCGCACGGCTGCGCTGAGCTCGTCGTCGATCATCCAGGCTTGCAAGCCGGTCTGCGAGGCTGCGAGCGGGTCTTCACCCGGCTTTTGCACGGCGCGCTTGGCGCGGCTCACCTCCACCAGCTCCACCGTTGCGCCTGGGCTGAGCCACAGGTGCTCAATCGCCGGGCCGAGAAAGGTATCCAGCTCGAAGAAGTACTGGCGGAAGAAGTGGACCAGGCCGACCGGCGAAAGCACTGCATTGGCCAGGCCCGAGCTGCGGGGGTCCATCATTTGGCGGAACCCTTCGTAGGTGATCAGGCGTTCAGGTTGGGGCAGGTCAGAGGTCGTCTTGAGATAGAAGGACATCAACGCTGGCAGGTCGCCCATCTGCTGCAGTTGGCTGAGCACACCGGCGGCGACTGATTCACGCTCCAAGATATTAATGAAGACCTGTTTTTGCTGCTGTGCGTCGAGAGAAAAGCGCTCATCCTGCTGGGCGAATTCCAGCCGGGCGGCGAACTCCTGGCGAATATCGTCCTGGATCTGGCGAAGCATCTCCACCAGGCGGTCCGGGGTGGTGAATTCGGCAATGACCTGCGGGTCTTCGATACCGCGCTCGATGGTTTCTGACAGGACGCGCCGCACCAGCAGGCTGTTGCTCACGTTAGCGAGCGGGGAGGCGGCGGTATCTGCCAGCTTGCCCAGGCTGATCTGGTAGTTGAAATCGTCGACCGGGTCGATGATTTTTACATCGGGCCGGAAGCTGCGGAACAGGCTGGAGGTCATCAGCCCCTGGATGTTTCGCAATCCGGCGTCGATCCGGCGCGCGGCGAGCTGGGATTTCCAACCTAAAAGCGGCTGGTAGATGCCGTATAGCTCACTGGCATACGGGCTGACGCCTTCGAATTTGTGTAAGTCACTGCGCATGTGGATTCTCCTGGGCTGAGTGGCTGGATTTGGGAACAGACGGATTATAACACTAATAAGATAAATATAATCCTATATATGATTGACTGAAAACATCTCCCCCGGCTTTCGCTTTTTAGATTAATATAGGACGGTCGAGCTTCGCTCGACTATCCTATATTCTACGGGTTATTATGCGCGCCTCCCAATCCCTCTCCGGCCACCTGGCGGCCCTGTTCACCATCACCGTCTGGGGCGTGACCTTCATCTCCATCAAAGTACTGCTCGAGCCGTTTAGCCCGGTCGAGATTATGTTCTACCGCCTGGTCCTGGCGGTGCTGGCGCTCAACCTGGTCAGCCGGCCTTCCTTCTCCCGGCCGCGCTTTGACCACGCTTTCTGGCGGGATGAGTGGAAGCTGATGGCCGCCGGGCTGTGCGGGGTGACGCTGTACTTCCTGTTCCAAAACCTGGCCCTGTCCTACACCCTGGCGGCCAACGTCAGCGTGCTGGTCTCGGTCGCTCCGCTGCTGACCGCCCTGGCCAGCCGGGCCTTCCTGGGCCAACGCCTGAAGGCCAACTTCGTGCTCGGCTTCAGTATCGCCATCGCCGGGATTATCCTGATCGCTTTCAACGGCAGCCTGGCACTCAAGCTCAACCCGCTCGGCGACCTGCTTTCGATCCTGGCAGCGCTGGCCTGGGCCTTCTACAGCGTGTTGATCAAGAAGGTCAGCGCCCAGGGGGCCGATGTGCTGACGACGACCCGTAAAGTCTTTGGCTACGGGCTGCTGTTCATGCTCCCGGCGCTGCCAGTGTTCGAATTCCGCCTCGGCCTGGAGCGCTTGCTCGACCTGTCCAACTTGCTCAACCTGGCTTTCCTGGGCCTGGTCGGCTCGGCGCTGTGCTTTTTCACCTGGAACTACGCCGTCCACCGCCTCGGCCCGGTGCAGACCAGCGTGTACATTTACCTGATCCCGCTGGTGACGATCGTGGCCTCGGCGCTGGTGCTGGGGGAGCGGATCAGCCTGGTGGCGGGGATCGGCATCGCGCTGATCCTGATCGGGATGGGGGTGTCGGAGTTGGAAAAAGGGATTAGCCGCAGATGAACGCTGGGGGATGCTAACCGCAGATGGGCGCAGAGTGCGGTTGAGTACAACCGTACTGCGCGAACGCGGA
>CAZAGA010000191.1:0-6659 GCA_964484335.1 uncultured Anaerolineaceae bacterium | reverse complement strand
CGGCGGATCATGAAGGAACATATCCAAGAAGGCAAGATTGTCAAGGATTATGTGATCGAGGCGTAAGCAGCCGACGCTCAACCGTTCAACTGGCTTACCTTGATCCGGGTCGCGCGACCCAGAAAGAAGCAAAACCCATGGCATTTTTCCGGACCCATGTACTGGTATCTGTAGATCCAGAATGTTTGAAACGAGGCGCAATCCAGGTGATTGACGCCCTGCACGATGAGTTGGTCGCCCAGGGCCTGATTGACGAAATCCAGGTTCTGGAAACCTCGCGCATCGGCGACCCAAGTATCTTTGGACCCGATATGGTAGTGTACCCAGAGAATGTACACTACGCCAACCTGAGCGAAGACGACATCCCCTACCTAGTTGAAGAGCATTTCTTGAAAGGGCGGGTTGTCGAAAAATTTCGCGCTCAGGAAGTGGTCAAAACCGACGAAGAACTTGGTCCACCCAAGGCCAAGGAAGTCCGGGTCGTGCTGCGCAACTGCGGCAAGATCGACCCGACCAATATTGAGGACTACATCGCCGAAGATGGCTACCAATCCCTGGCCAAGGTGGTCAGCGAGATGACCCCAGAGCAGGTGATTGAGACGGTGATGGCTTCCGGCTTGCGCGGCCGGGGCGGCGCCGGTTTTCTGACCGCCAAGAAGTGGCAGCTCTGCCGGGGCAACCCAGGCGAGCAGAAATTCGTCATCTGCAACGCCGACGAGGGCGACCCGGGCGCGTTTATGAACCGCCGCGTCCTGGAAAGCGACCCGCACGCTGTGGTAGAAGGAATGACCATCGCCGCGTATGCAATCGGCGCCACGCACGGGTATATCTACTGCCGGGCGGAATACCCGATTGCCGTCCAGACCCTCAATATCGCCATCAACCAGGCCCGCGACCTGGGCGTGCTCGGTAATAACATCCTGGGCAGCGAGTTCAGCTTTGACCTGGAAGTGCGCATGGGCGCTGGCGCCTTCGTCTGCGGCGAAGAAACCGCTTTGATGTCTTCGATCGAAGGCCGGCGCGGCGAACCCCGCCCACGGCCGCCCTTCCCAGCTCAGAAAGGCCTGTGGAAAAGCCCATCGAATATCAACAATGTCGAGACCTATGCCAATGTTCCCCAGATTATTCTTAAAGGGCCGGAATGGTTCGCCAGCATGGGCACCGAAAAAAGCAAGGGCACCAAGACCTTTGCCATCGCCGGCGATGTCGTCCACACCGGCCTGATTGAAGTACCTTTGGGGATCACCTTGCGCGAGATTGTCGAAGAGGTCGGCGGCGGTATCAAAGACGGGAAAGCCTTTAAGGCTGTTCAGACCGGCGGCCCGATGGGCGGCTGTCTCCCGGCCCAATACCTGGATATGCCCGTGGACTACGAAGCGCTGGCCCAGGCTGGCTCGATGATGGGCTCGGGCGGTATGATCATCATGGATGAAGATACCTGCATGGTGGACATCGCCCGCTTCTTCATGGAATTTACCCAGGACGAGAGTTGCGGAAAATGCACTCCCTGCCGGGTGGGAACTCGCCGGTTGCTGGAAATCCTCGAGCGAATCTGCGGCGGCCAGGGTCGCGATGGCGATATCGAGCTACTCGAAGAGCTCAGCGCAATGATCCAGACCGCCAGCCTGTGCGGCCTGGGCCAAGGTGCACCGAACCCGGTGGTCAGCACCCTCAAGCACTTCCGAGAAGAGTATGAAGCCCACATTTATGAAAAGCGCTGTCCGGCCAGGGTATGCCGAGCGCTGATCCGCTACGAAATCCTGGATGGCGTCTGCACCGGCTGCACCGTCTGCGCTCGTAATTGTCCCGTAGAAGCAATCAGCGGTGAGCGACGCCAGCTCCATACCATCGATCTGGAGACTTGTATTCGCTGCGGCATCTGCATGCAAGTTTGTAATTTCAACGCGATTGAAGTTCTCTCCTGAAAGGAAGTGAGTATGAAACATTCCCCCCCGAACGCAGTCATGTTCGAAGAAAAGGATGTGGCCGAGAACCCGGTTAAGCTTTCAGTCGCCAATGCAATTGCCAAACACGGCAAGACACGTGACGCACTGATCCCGATCCTTAGCGAAATTAACCAGGTCTATGGACACATTCCGATCGAGGCGTATAAGGAGATCAAACGCCAAATTAACTTGCCCGACCAGGCTGGCCTGGCGCGCGAGACGGTTTTTGTTTCGGAAAGCCAGTTATTTGGCCTGGCGACATTCTACGAGATGATCTCGACCGAACCGGTCGGTCGGCATGTGATCCGCTTCTGTGAGAGTGCTCCCTGCCACGTGATGGGCGGGCGGCTGCTGTTCCAGGCACTAAAAGAAAAACTTAGCCTGCAGCCTGGGGAGACTACTCCGGATAACCGCTTCACCCTGATCACCACCAGTTGCCTGGGGACTTGTGGCGTTGGCCCGGTCATCTTGATCGACGACGATATTTACGGCAACGTGCTTCCCGAACAACTGAATACCATCCTGGCGAGGTACGAATGAAGACAATCCGCTCCATGGTCCTTGTATCTTTTGACCCCGAAAGCCAACATCGAGGAGCCGAGTCGGTCCTGAAAACACTCCAGGATGAAGTCGAGGCCTTTGGACTGGCAGAGGAGGTCAGCGTTACCACAGTCACCGATGTCGGGCGGCATGACTGCCTACCCATGGTGATCATCTATCCGGAAGCGGTAGTTTACGGTGCGGTCCAGCCCAGCCAGGTTCACCGCATCGTGGAAGAACACCTGTATAAAGGACGGGTGGTAGAAGAACTATTAGCGCCGGTCCGCGAGCTCTGCGGGCAGATTGCCTGGCTGCGCGCCCGCAAAGGCAGCCTGCCGGCCGAAAAACGAATCGTGCTCGAACGTGCTGGCCTGATCGACCCAGAAAGCATCGACGACTATATCCTGCACGATGGCTACCAGGCGCTGGCCAAAGCTGTCGCCATGCCCCCCAAGGACGTGATTTCAATCGTCGACCAGTCCGGGTTACAGGGCCGTGGCGGTGCGGGCTTCCCTGTCGGGCGTAAATGGTCATTTGTCGCTGGCGCAAAAGGCGAGCCGAAATATGTCATCTGCAACGCCGATGAAAGCGAGCCGGGCACTTTCAAGGACCGGGTTGTCCTGGAGGGCGATCCGCATGTCATCCTGGAAGCAATGGCGATCTCAGCCTATGCCGTAGGCGCTAACGAAGGTTACATATACATTCGCGGCGAATACAAGTTGGCCTATCATCGCCTCGAGTTGGCAATCGAACAGGCGAAGCAATACGGGCTGCTCGGCGAGAATATCTTCGGGAGCGGCTTTAATTTCAAGCTGCACATTCACGCCGGCGCCGGCGCTTATATCTGCGGCGAGGAAACCGCGCTGATTGAATCGATCGAAGGCAAGCGCGGCGAGCCGCGCGCCCGGCCGCCCTACCCGCCGACGAACGGCTTGTGGGGTAAACCGACCCTGGTGAACAACGTCGAGACCCTGGCCAATGTCCCAGCCATCCTACGGAACGGGCCGGAATGGTATCGCCAGTTCGGCACCCCCAAGAGCACCGGCACCAAGGTATACACCATCCTGGGCAATGTCAACCAGACTGGTGTGATCGAAGTCCCAATGGGCATCACCCTGCGAGAAGTCATCACCATTTATGCCAAGGGCATGAAGACCCGCCCCAACGGCCAGATCGCGAACTTTAAACTGGCCCAAACCGGCGGTTCGAGCGGCTCTATCATCCCTGCCAGCTTGCAAGACACCCCGATGGATTTTGAATCCTACCGCAAAGCTGGGGTTTCGATGGGTTCCGGAGCGCTATTGATCTGCGATGAAGAAACCTGTGTCGTTGATTTAGCCAAGGTGTTGATGCAGTTCTTCCGCTTTGAGAGCTGCGGTAAATGCACACCCTGTCGGGTGGGTACGCAACGCTCCTATGAAATCATGACCCGCATCTCGGAGGGCCAGGGCAAACTTTCCGACCTGGACGAGCTGCTCTACCTGTGCGACCACATGGAGTCTCTCTCAAACTGTGGCCTAGGTCAAACGGCTGCTGGACCAGTGCGGGATATCTTGCGCCACTTCCGGGCGGAGGTGGAAGCGCATATCAAGCTGGGCGTCTGCCCAAGCGGGGTCTGTCCGATGGTTGAACCGCAAGCTTCTGAGCTTGTGCGGGCTTAACCAAAGGTAGCGTAAAATAATAAATTCGAAAAAACAGGTGCCTAATGATCAGCTTAACCATCGACGGAAAAACCATAGAAGTACCCGAAGGGACAACAGTGCTGCGCGCGGCTGAAAAAGCCGGCGTCACGATCCCAACTTTGTGCGACCACCCCGCCCTGCCACCCTACGGCGGCTGCCGACTGTGCGTGGTCGAAGTACAGGGCTTTCGCACCCCGATTGCATCCTGTACGCTGCCCGCAAACCCGGGCATGATCGTATCCACCGACACGGAACGATTGCGCTCCATCCGCAAGTTTGTGCTGACGATGTTGTTCAGTGAACGCAATCATTTCTGTCCCTTCTGTCAAAAGACCGGGGGCGACTGCGAACTGCAGAATGCAGCCTACGGCGAGGATATGACCCATTGGCCGATCTCGCCTAACTGGACGCCTTTCCCGGTTGACGCCTCCCACCCGTATTTTGTCTTCGACCACAACCGCTGCATCCTGTGCCGGCGGTGTATCCGCGCCTGCGCCAATATGGCGGGCAATTTTACCCTCGACATGGAAAACCGCGGCGCCCGCACCCTGGTCGCGGCGGATTACGGCCTGCCAATGGGAGAAAGCTCCTGCATTCGCTGCGGTTCGTGCGTTCAGGTCTGCCCGACCGGTGCTTTGATTGAGCGTAATTCCGCATACCAGGGCCTGGAAAAGGACGCCGTGGCAGTCCAGAGCATCTGCACCGGCTGCAGCGTGGGCTGCGGGATCACCCTGCTGGTGCGCGACAACCGGATCATCCGCATCTTGGGCGATTACGATGCGCCGGTCAACCAGGGCGTGCTGTGCGAGCTGGGCCGCTACGAAGTACTTTCAGAAAACCGGCCTCGCTTGAATGTCCCGATGGTGCGCAAAGCTGGCGGCCTGGCTCCGGTCAGTTGGGACGAGGCCTTGGCAGTTGTTTCTGGCAAGCTCAAGGAAGCCGGATCAAACACTGCTGCGCTCGTCTCTTCTCGCCTACCGGCCGAGAATATTTATGCTTTCAAGCAGCTCTTTGACAATCATCTCCATGCTCGGACGGTCGCCAACATCGAGGAAAACCTGACCACCAGCAACCTTGAAGAAGTCAACCTGCTGGGTAACCTGGAAGACCTCAAGCAAGCCGATTGCGTCTTTGTGATTGGCGCTGACCTGGTGAAGAGCCACCAGGTAGCCGGCTTCTTTGTCAAGCGTAACCGGCCAAACGGCGTCCGGATTATTGTTGCCGATCCTTACGAAAACCAAATGGAATCGGTCGCCCAATTTTCACTCCACCCGGCAGCCGGCAGCGATGTTGAGTTGCTGAAGGGCCTGACCGCAGGCGTGGTTAACCTGGGCTACAATAAGAACGGCGCCGAAGATATTGACCCGCAGGCGATCACCCTGGCAGCCAATGCCACCGGCATACCGGCTGAAACGCTGGTCGCGATCAGCCGAGAGCTTGGCGCTGCCGAACGACCCGTGATTGTTTTTGGCAAGGGCATCACCCAGGCATTAAATGGAAATCTCAAGGCCTTGGAAGAGTTAGCCCGGGCGACTGGCGCCCGCTTGATCAACCCGATGGGCAAGACCAACAGCGCTGCCGTTCACTTCTATGGGCTAGATAAAGCATTCAATCCAAGTGGGCACGCCCTGGTTTACCTGGCGCTGGGCGATGATTTCCCCACCCCACGCCTGGAGAAGACCATCGCCGCGGCCCTGGCCGGACCGCAGAAACCCCTGCTGGTCATCCAGACCTCCCACCTCTCGCCGCTGGCCGAACAGGCTGATGTGCTCTTGCCGGTCGAAATGTGGTCAGAGTTGGAAGGCCACTTCCTCAACCTGGAGGGCCGGCTGCAGCAGGTTCATAAAGTAATCGATGCCATGCCAATGGTACGCTCAAATGGCGCCGTCTTCCAATCCCTGGCCGGAGCGCTCAATGCCGAATTAGATGAAGCGTGGCAGCCAGCTTTGTTGGTGCACAATTAGGATACTTTCGATACAGGAGAAATGCTGATGTCAAAACCCAAGATTTCATCCGACTGGATGGCTGGTTGTGCAGGCTGCCACATGTCGTTGCTAGACATGGATGACCGGTTAGTAAAAATTGCTGAATTAGCCGACCTGCGCGCCACGCCAATTACCGATTTGAAGGAGCCAGATGCTGACGGTGTCGATGTTGGCATCTTGGAAGGCGGGATCAACAACTCTGCCAATGAAGAGGTCGCTCATAAGATGCGCAGCCGCTGCAAGATCCTGGTTGCCCTGGGCGATTGCGCTGTTTTCGGTGGCGTGCCAGCCATGCGCAACTTCTTTACCCTGGAAGAATCGCTCCGCCGGGCCTACATCGAAACCGAAAGCACCGATGGAGAGGGCTTAATCCCCTCCGATCCTGAGCTTTGCCGGCCGACCGTTGTCCGTGCGTTGCAAGATGTCGTCAAAGTGGACGTCTTTGTCCCCGGCTGCCCCCCAGACGCTGATGTCATTTATTACGTCATGAGCGAGCTGGCCCAGGG
>CAZAGA010000190.1:0-6667 GCA_964484335.1 uncultured Anaerolineaceae bacterium | reverse complement strand
TAAACCATCGTCCGGGCGCCGGCGTTGTGCCAAACATTTTTTGCACTCGACCACTGCAACCGTGGGTCAACGCAAACTTTTTGAAAGTTGACCTCCGATTGGACACCCAGATCGTTTGCCAGGTTAGAAAGCACCGTTTTCCAGATTTTCTCCTGCTGAGCGGCCGATCCGAAATAGCGATCGAATAGCTCGTAAATCGGGTCGGAGGATCGCTCGAGTGACTGGACCTGGGCGAGGGGGGTACCTGTCTCGTCATCAGTCACACTGAAAGTATTCCATCCCGAAACCGGGAATCCTTCCGGGGTCATCACTGTGAATTGCTGGTCGTCGGCATACAGCACGGTCACCCCACTGCTGACCGGCAGGATGCTTGGCGACCCTGGGAAAGCGGGCACTTTGGCTGAGATGAACAAGACGTCGTTAGGTTTGATGCCGGTCATCGGCGGGTAAAAGTGATTCTCAGGCGGTTGGAATTCAGCAAATTTTGCCTTCCAGATTTGCATAATTTGCGGAGATGTTTTACCGCTGCCTGCCAGGCGCACCTGATAGGTCTTTTGCCAGAGCCGTCCAAATCCTTGCAGTGCGCCGGAGCGTTTTCGCCCTTCGACGTTGATATTGATTGCCCCGGGGGGGACCTCATCCACCTGGATGGTCGGAGTAGCCTTGGCCCAACCTGCTGGGACCTGTCCGCTTGAAACGGGCTGTTCTGTATCGCTCATACGCTTCTCCACAAACTACCTGTAAACAATCTACCGGCTCACTAGCCCTTCGCCAGGCAAAGCCAGTTTAGCGGGCCAGGCTGGCCAGGGCGGCTGCTTCTGAGGCGAAGATCGTAATGGCCTCATTCAAGCGAGTCAATTCAAAAATCTGCTGGTAATGCTCACCCAATCCATAGGCCAGCAAGCGCTGCCTTTGGCGTTGGGTGCGGATCAGCAGGGTAACCAGCAAACCGATTCCCGAGCTGTTCATGAACTCTAACCCACTGAAATTCAAAACCACAGCCTTGGCTCCATTGGTAGTAACCTGGTTATAGGCTTCCATCAAGGCAGCCTCGGCAAAAGCGTTGATTTCGCCGGAGATATCCAAAACCCCTACCTGGGGCTCTGGCATCCGGACCGAGATATTGATCTTGCTCTGAGTCATTGAATCGTCTCCTTATCTACATTAATAGGACGCCTGTTATACCCCGGCCTCATCGGTGAAGATCTGCATGAAATCCGCCAGGCGGGTTATTCGAAAAACTTCGAGGTAATGGTCGCTCAAGCCAATCACTCCCAAGGTACGGTGGTCCTTACGCGCCCTGGCGAGCAAACCGACAATTAAGGCGATTCCAGTGGAATTGATATAAGTCACCGCCTTGAAATTCAATACAATCATGCCTGCTTGTGAGCCGAGTAAACCCTCCGCTTCCTGGTAGGCAGCGTTCAAATCAGCCTCGGCGGCAGCATTGATCTCACCCACCAGGTCGATTCGAGCGCCCGGGCTGTCAATTTGAATCCTGGCTTGAAACGGTTCAGTTTTCATGGTCACCTTCCTGAATCTGAGTTGTCCCGGTTTGAATGGAGGTGCGGTCGAAAATCAGCTCAACGGTGTGTACATCCGCAGTACAGGTGTCATGCAGTTCATCCACCATACTCCGGATCAAAAACAGGCCCCAGCCACGCGGTGATTGCAGCCCGGCCAGCTTGGCTTCCAGATCTGGTTGTACCCAATCCGTGACCGGAACGCCTGCACCGCGATCGGTAATTAAGATCGAGAAAACCCGGGAAGATTTGCGCACACAGATCACAGCTGGAATCTCTTCATTAAAGCTATTGCCGTGCTCCATGGCATTCAAGGTAGCTTCTGCAACCGCAGTTTTAAGCTTTTCCAGACGGGCTACCGGGAAACCGGCCTGTGAGACGATTTTCGCCACACGCTCCATCGCGACCCGCTCATTGCCAGGCACACTGGGCAGGCTGAACTGGGCCAGGGTCTCGAACTCGAGGCTGGGGAGTGAAACTGACTCTTGCATCCGGCGGATCATCACAAAGGTAATATCATCTTCTTGCTCCCAGGTTCGCCCGGTGAATTGGTTTAATTCGTCCATCAAGGTTTGGATGTGATTCGAACAGGAGGCGCTCGAGTTATGGGCGCTTGCTCGGATCAGGCTGCGCAGACGGGGGAATCCAAACATCTCTCCAGCCGGATTATGCGCCTCCACCAGTCCATCACTATACATCAACAAGCTCTCCCCTGGCAATAGCCAGGTTTCTTTCTCTTCATAGATCATCCCCGGCAGTAATCCAAGGGGCATACCGGTTGCCCGCAGCTCGGTTTCGCCCTCCTGGGAGCATTTTTCCGGCAAGTTATGCCCGGCGTTGGCATAGACCAGGTGACCACTGACTGGGTCGAGGAGTACATACAGGCAGGTGATGAAAGTGTTCTTCGGGATATCCGGGCAGACCTGATTGTTGGTCCGTTCCAACACTTCGCCAGGGTTGATATAGCGTTCAGCCACTGAGCGCAGGATAGAACGTGTCGTCGCCATTACCAGTGCAGCGGGAACGCCTTTGCCGGTTACATCGGCGATGATAATCCCGTACCGGCCGTCGGGGAATTCCAAGAAATCGTAGAAATCTCCACTCACCTCGCGAGCCGGCTGCCAGAGCGCATCCAATTGCCAATTCTCGATTTTTGGCAACTCGTCCGGCAGCAGGGTTTGCTGGATGACGCGGGCGACGCGCAGCTCCTGTTCGATCCGCTCCCGCTCGCGCGCTTCGGCCTGCTGCTGGCGGGCAAGTTGAGCAACACGCAAAGCCGGGGCGGCTTGGGTGGCCAGGGTATTCAACAAGCGGAAGTCATCGCTGGAATAATCCTGCTCGCTCATACGCGGGCCGAGATTTAACAGGCCAATTAATTCCCCCTGGCTAACCAGGGGGACAACCAGACGAATACCGACGTTCTTGAGAAACTCTAGCGTGGGAGACTCGAGCTCGAGCTTGTCCAGCACCACCACGCCGTCAGCTTTCACCAGGTAGGGTAAGAGGGGATCATTTGGGGCAAATTCATACTCCATACATATCCCGCCTTTCCCACTCGGCCAGCGGCTGATCCAATGCTCTCCAGAGCGGAGCCAGCGGGAGCACGCCAAGCTGGCGGACGATGGAGCGGGCTGCCAGGCCAACAATCGCAGTGAAGGTTGGGTAGGCAATTTGCAGTTCTGCCAGTTGCTCGACCCAAATATCCGCCACCATCCCGGCCGCCACAACGTGCACAATTTCGAGTGCTTGCTCACCAACGACATGTGCACCCAGGATGCGATGGGTCTCTTTTGAAACGATCAGCTTGCAAGCGCCTGGCATCCGGTCATCGATCAAGGCCCGATCCATCGCAGCATAGGGAACCACCGCCACGACGACTTCTTCCCTGGCGCGCGCCTGGGCTTCTGTCAGGCCAACGCTGGCATATTCTGGATCGGTAAACCCACCATGGGGAACAATCGTATGTTCTTGCCGGGCGCCGACACCCAGGACGGCATTCTCAGCCGCCGCCAGTGCCTCATATCCTGCGCTCTGGACCAGCATCATCCGGCCGGTGATATCCCCCGCAGCAAAAATATGGGCCGCACTGGTCTGGAGAAAATCATTGACCAGGACATAATTCCGACTGGTTTCAACTCCGGCCGCTGACAGGTTGAGAGAATCCAGGTTGCCCAACCAACCGGTAGAAAGGAAAACTGCTTCAGCGCTCAGGCTGAGCGACTCGCCAGCCTGGGTATAAAACAGCTCCAAACCCCCGGCACGCTCTTCAATGCGGTTAATTCCGCTGATCCCGGTGATCACCTGGATTTCGCGTTCACGGAAAGCCTGCATGATCTGGCTGGCCACCAGATCATCTTCCACGCGCAAGATCTGAGGGGCAACTTCGAGGATCGAGACTTTCACCCCAAAAGCATCCATAATCGAGGCTACCTGGCAGCCAGTCGCTGCGCCACCGACAACGATTAAGGATTTCGGGAGTTTGCTCAAAGTCCAAATGTCGCTATGGCTGAGGGCGAGCTCTTCACCGGGGAAATCCAGCCGCCTGGAGCGACCGCCAGCGCAGAGGATGAACTTGGCCGAAGTCAAACGCCGGCCATCCGGCAGCCCGATCTGCTCCGGGTTAATAAAGCGCGCCGCGCCGACACCGACGAAAGTATCAATGCCAACCTGCTCCAGTTGGCCAATCAATTGTTTCTTTTCATGGACGCGGTACACTACCTGTTGGGTGCGCTTCATCAACCGCTCAAAATCCAGGTAGGGTTCTAGTCCCATGACGCCATATTCTGCCATCTGGCCGGCGTCCCGCCACAAGCGGGCAGCCTTAGCCAGGACCCGGGTCGGTACGCAACCATCATTCGTGCAAGTGCCGCCCATCCGGTGGCGTTCGACCAGGGCAACCCGGGCACCCAGCTCGCGAGCACGCAGCGCGGCGGTTACACCTGCTGGACCACCACCGATCACAATCACATCATACATACTTCACCTCCTTATCGGGCTGCAGAGACTGATTCCGATAAGCTTTTGGCAGCCAGAGAAAAACTACCTCAGGCTGCAGGGTTTGTTGGATCACCCCGATCAAGTCTACCTTGAGGTGCTCCAGGTCAACTTCCGTGCGTAGATTATTAGAAAACTCCTGGATACGCTGGAGGTTGAATTGCTGGGGTTGGTAGAACTGTCGATCAACCAAACGCTGGACCAGCTTGCGCAGGGGAGTAAACAAGACCACCACCATCAATGTAGCGATCACATTGAACAGGTTGCTTTGGCCTAGGTAACGCTCAAAAGCCTGATCCAGGCCCATCACCACCAATAAATATAAGACGACCAGGATGACGGTCAAAGTGGTATAGATTAAGGTCCGGCGCAGAACCAGGTCAAAATCCCACAACCGGTAGCGCAGCATTGCAAAAGCGATAAAAAAGGGAAAGATCAATAGGAGGGGAGAGAAAATCAGCGGGTTGAAGCTCAGCTCCCAGAAAGCCTGGACACCAAGCCAACCCCCCACCGGTACGAAAGCCAGGCTACTGCCCCATAGAATGATGCGCGCCTGCTGGCGCTCGAGTAGATCCTTGGAGCGTCTCAGGCGCAGAGCCAAGCTGGCGATAAACACGCCAATCCCGACTGCACCGTAGACATAAGAATATTGCCAGGGGGTAATATACGCCCAAGGACCGGTGCGCCCCCAAATTACCCACAGCCCCCACAGGGTTAACCAAGCCGAGATGCCATATGATAGGCCGCGAACCCAGGCTGTCGGTAAGGGTTTTAATCCTTCCCTGGGAAACAACACTGCCAGGCCGGCGATCGCGCCGCCGAGTTGAGCCAAGGCGAACGTCCAAAAAGGTGTTCCAAGGTGGGTGGTCCAGATATCAAACATGAAGCTATTAACGATCGATGCCGAAGCACAGAAATAGGCAAACGCACGACCTGCCGCGGTCTTGCCACGCAGCCAGTAGATCCAGCCACCCAGGGCAATGTAAACCAGGCCGATCGAGTAGGGCAACCAGAACAAGCGTAGAAAATCCCGCTCAGGAAATTGGATCAGGCGCACCCCGGCAAAATCCTTCCAGTCGCCCTGTGAGGTCTCGGTGCGTACCCAGATCGATTGGCCAACCTGCCGGGTCTGTAAGAATTGTTCGTAGGCGGCGGCATCCGGAACCGGCTGCCCATCGATGGCAATCACGCGCTGAGGAAAAGCCAGGCCTTGCTCCTGGCCAGTCCAATCGTTGCCTGAGATACCAGCAATCACCAGTGTCTGCTCAAGCAAAAATCCAGGAAATGGCTGCCTGGCATAACGGATCGCTGAGATCGGAGCGAGGATCAGGGCGTACAGGGCTATTCCAAAGGCCGCTACTACGCCAAAACGGCTGAACCATTCAGCGAATCTGTTCTTCATCGTTCACATCTCTGGTTGACGATACCCGGCAAGTCCATAACGATAAAAATTCTGGCTGGAGCGCCTGGCGAACGGTCTGGGTTAACAATTCACGGATTTGGTCGAGATCAACGTCTTCCCGGATTACCGCACTGAAGTCTTGAACAGCCTGCTCAGCGTCATAAGCTTTGCGAAAAAATAAGCGATCGATATCAGATTGCAAGCGGGCGCGCAAAGGGGTGAACGAGGCGGCAATTACCAGGGTTGAAAGAATTGCCACAAAGGATGAATGCTGTCCAATTAAGAATTCAAAGATGTTCTGAAAAAGCAGAACGCTGCCGAAATAAATCAGGAGTAGGATCACAGTGAGCAGGCTATACAGCAGCGTGCGACGCCAGAACCAACTATTGAATCCTCGCCAGGCCCGCCACGAAAAGAGATTCGCGGCATCCCGAATCTTCATTTTCACCGCTTTCTCGGTTCCCAGGTCAATTATTACAATTACGACCAAATTACATTACTATATTATTATACTTCATTTGAGGGAATCGTAAAGCCACATTTTTCGAAAGCTGCCAGAATAGATTTGGGAGATTTCTGCCATAGCCCCAGCTTGCGGGATATATGTTCTGTCCAGCTGTAATTATCGAAGGTATACGTTTCTTCGCGGAAGCCGTCGAGCGGAATCATGTAGTTTGCCTTGCGATAGTAATCCTGCGCAAGGTATCCCTCATCCATCACCTGGATGGCCTGGGCGATTTCTTGCTCG
>CAZAGA010000189.1:2373-6676 GCA_964484335.1 uncultured Anaerolineaceae bacterium | reverse complement strand
CCGCCGAACATGCTCTCACGCAGGTAGCGGTCGCTCTGCCCACCGCCATCGAAGCCCTGCTCGCTGCCGTAGTAAATGCACGGAATTCCCAGGCTGAGCGTGTTCAAGGCCAGCGCGGGTAGCAGTAACCGGGCCAGGCGCGCGTCACCGGCGCAAAAGCGCTCTTTGTTCTCACCCTTGCGAACCTGGTCGTGATCGTCGAACAGGGTGACCACCTTATTGCGGAACCACACGTGCGATTCCTTTTGCACCAGCATCGAGTTTCGGAACAAGTCGAAATATTCGGCCGGGTTGCGGTAGCCTTTCACCATGAACTCGAGCTTGTCCGGGATATCGTCGATCCCCAGCGCGGCGCTCAGCCCGGTCAACTCCAGGGTGGTGAACGCCCGCTGTCTTCCCCCAGTGATTTCACCGATCAGGTAGAAATTCTCTTTCCCCAGCCGTTGGGCAAATTCGTGGATCACTGAAGCGAACAGGCGGGTGGCTCCCGGATCCATGTGCTTGACGGTATCGACTCGGAAGCCATCGATATCGGCATAGGCAATCCAAAATTTGTACACCTGGCACAAGGCCCACAGCGCGGCGGCAGGCTGGTAGTCATCCACCGGACCGTTGCCCAGGTGGATATCTTTGAGATCGTAGAAATCGGCCTCCAGGAACTCCGGATCGTAATCCCAGTTGCTGATCCGCCCGCGCCGGCTGTAAAACTCGGGGTTCTGAAACTCGCGTGGCCAGATTGCGCCATCCGGCCAGGCTTGCGGGGAGCGCTGCAGGTCTACCGGCCCAAAGGGGATGGTTGGCGCGCCCTGGGCGTCATAAAAACCTTTCGCCTGGTACGGCTGTCCATCCCAACGCGGGTCCACGTCCCAGCGACCCGAGTAGGGATCCTGCACCCAGTAGCGATCGGCGGCATAGCCGAAGACATTGCCGCTGTGGTTCAGGATAATATCCAGGATCACGTAAATCCCATTTTTATGCGCCAGGCGCACCAACTCGCGCAGGTCGCGCCGGCTGCCAAAATGGGGATCGACTTCGAGAAAATTCTGGATTCCGTAACCGTGATAGGTATCCTGGTAAGCCACCTGTTTGAAGATCGGGCTGATCCAGATTGCGCTGACGCCCAGGCGCTTAAGATACCCGATCTTGCTCGCCAGGCCCTTCAAAGTCCCGCCATTCCAATGCACCCCGGCTTCCCGCCACTGTTTTGCTTCTGCCTCGCTGCGGACTGCGTTCCCGGCGTCTGGTTCTTGGAAGGGGGGTGTGGCTCCGGTTGCGACCGTCTTGCCCTGGACATCCCGGTAGCCTTGCTCGTTGCCGTCGGAAAAGCGATCCAGCATCAAGAAATACAACACCTGGTCTTCCCAGGCCGCTGGCGAAGCGGTGTACTTCCGCCGGGTCAGGCGTTCCAGGTTGATTTCGGAAAGTGATTTTTCGTTCATCTTGTCTCCTAACTGGAGTATTTATATCATAAATGGTAAAATATGGTGGATGGAAGAAACCTCGCCCACGCACAAATGGTACAAAGACGTCTCGGTCGTCATCTCGGTCCTGGCCTTTCTCTTCTCGCTGGTCACCACCTGGTACGCCTCGCAGCAGGCCCGGCAGCAGCAGATTGCCGCCAACAAGACCGAGCTGCGCGATATCATCACTCGCATCTCCGAAATCCCGCGCGACTACACCGCCTACGCCCAGACCTACACCGACCCGCTGATCCTCGGCCAGCTCAACGGCTCGCTGCAGGTTGAGAATGGCATGCTGGCCAAGCGGGCGGTTGAAATCTCTGCCCGGCTGCCCGGCGAGGTGACCTCGTCCGAGTACTTGCTGATCGGCCAGTCGCTGTTCTATTCCAACGCCCCCGAAGAAGCCGCTCAGATGTACCAGCAGGCGGTCGCGACAGCCAAAAACGCCAATGATCTTTCCGCCGCCCTGCGTCAGCAGGCCAATTTACAGATGCTGCTCGGGGAGGCCGACGCCGGGCGGGCTACCTACCAGGTCGCCCTGCAGGTCTTCGAGCGCTTCCCGGTCAACAATGATTTCTACCGCCTGTCCACTACCGCGATGACCCACATGGCCTGGGCTGCCTCGGAATTCTCCATCGGCCAGTGCCAGGCGGTCATCGATCACCTGGCCGAAGCCGAAGCCCAGGTCGACCAGCTTCAACCGGCCAGCTCAGCCAGGTTGTATCGCGACCAGCTCACCACCTACCAGGCCAACACTGCCGCCTGCGGGGACTAACTCCCTTCCAGCAGGCGGTAGGCCTCCCTGGCCATCCGCACCTCGAAGCACTCCGGCAGGCTCGGGTTCCCTGGGCCGGTCTGCCCACTCGTCCCACTGGCCCGGATTTCCTCCCCAAGCAGAAAAACCTGAAATAGCCCGACCCGCAGCGCGGCGGAAGCCGTGAACCCAAAGAGCACCTGCTCGGCTGGCAGCCGGCAACCACTCTCTCTCAGTCCCTCCAGGTAGGCTGCGAACAGCCGCTCGATCTTGGTTTCTTTGTCCCATTCTGGCAGTCGCGCCAGCGCGCCGTAGACGAATTGCCCCAGGTCATCGCCGGCCGGTGCCAGCCCCATCAGCGCCCAATCCAGCGCCAGCGTCTGCTCCTGCCCTGCTTCAGCACAGCGTGATAGGAAATTGGTCGGGTAGGTATCGCCGTGACTGATCGTCTGTGGCAGTTGCTCCAGCCGCTCCAGGAAGGGCTCCGGGTGGGCCAACATGCGCCGGAATGGATTGGCTTTCGGCGGCGGGTATCGTTCCAGCAATCGCGGGTGTTCCCATTCGGCCTCCCGGTGTGGCAACCCCTCCACCCATTGCCGGCTGCGTTGCCGGCTCAGCCAGTCGGGCTGCTCGCCGTCCAGCTCACTCAGCCCGTTCAGCCGGCCCAGGTGACCGGCAGTGCGGGCATACCGTTCCAACGTCCAGCCGAGGGCCGTGCAGTCGTGCAAGTCCTCCAGCCATAGCCAGATGATCTCGCCGGGCAGCTCCTCAATCTGATAGCAGCGCGGGGCTGCCAGGCCCGCCGGCAGTCGCTCGAGCAGCCCGGATCGATAGGCATACATCTCACGCTTCCAATAGTTCCAGTGGCTTGGATCGTCTCCCTCGCCCATGTTGACCCAGCCGAGCCTGGCCGGCGATTGGATCATCTTCAACACCACCGACCATTCCTGCTTCACCCCCTCCACCCGTCCTTGCCCGGCGATCCGGTACAGGCCCAGGCTGACCGGGTTGCCGGCATTTCCACCGAGCTGGGTAGCTTGCCAGCCCTCGAGCTCCAGTTTTGCCTGGTCGCAGGCCAGGCGAGCAATTGCAGTCAGCTGATCAGGATCGATGTTGAGGTGGCGTTCATCGGTGGGCTTGTCCATTTGTTTTCCTCGGTTGCCGGGCAGGGATAAAATTAGATCATTTATATCATAGTTCCCTGTTATGGATACGCCGGCTGGACAGGTGTAGCCAGGTCATCCGGTGCGCTACAAAATCGGGGTACAATATCCTTATCAGAATAAGGAGGGATGATGCTTGTCTCCAGAATCCATCTCCGCTTGTTTGCCGCCGCGGTCGTGCTGTTGGCCGCCGGTTGGCTGGGGCTGCGCGCAGCCGCCCAGAGCCCTTCCTTTCTCCCCGGCGTCCAAAAAAACTACCGCCCCGATTCCGTCTCGGATTGTTCCGCCATCCAGCAGGCGATTGATAACCTGCCTGCCTCGGGTGGGGTGGTGCTGGTCACCGGCAGCTATCTCTGCCAGGCCCCGGTGGTCATTGCCCGCGACCAGGTTGAGCTGCGTGGCGAAGGTCCCTCGGCGACCTTGCGCCTGGCCGATGGCGCCAACTCGCCGCTCCTGATCATCGGCGATACTGCCACTCCGCCAGCTCGCCACCACCAAATGACCGTCCGCAACCTGGTCCTGGATGGCAACCGCGCCCACCAGAGCCTGGAATGTTGGGGCGGGCCGTGTGACAGCGGCGGCCTGACCTTCATTCGCAACAACGGCCTGACCGTGCGCGGGGTTGAGGACGTCCTGGTCGAAAACCTGGTCATCTTTTCCGCCCGTTCAGGCGGCTTGGTTGCTGAGAAGAATGTCCGCCGCCTGACGGTGCGCGGCCTGGAAGCCTCCGATAACCAATTCGACGGCCTGGCCGCTTACCAGACCGAAGACAGCCTGTTCACCGAGCTCTTCTTGCACGACAATCCCTTTGCCGGCCTCTCGCTGGATATCGCCTTCAACCGCAATGTCATTTCGGCTGCGATCCTGGCCGATAACGGCAAGCAGGGCATCTTCATGCGCGACAGCCGCGACAACCTCTTCCAGGG
>CAZAGA010000189.1:0-2273 GCA_964484335.1 uncultured Anaerolineaceae bacterium | reverse complement strand
ATAACGGCAAGCAGGGCATCTTCATGCGCGACAGCCGCGACAACCTCTTCCAGGGCGTGCAGATCCGGAATAGCGGCGAGATGGGTCTGTTCCTGGCCCAGGCCGAAGGCGGGCCAGCCACCGCCGCCACCGGCAATACCTTTGCCGGGCTGGTGGTCTCGAATTCGGCTCAAATGGGGATGAAGGTGAACGATGCTTCCTGTACGGACAACCTGGTCTCGGCGGCCCAGTTTATCAACAACCCGGCCGGCTGTATCCTGGGCGCCGTCCCCAACCTGGTCGTCCAATCGGGCGTGATCTGCCGTTGAGCTGCCGATGCCAACCAACCTGCCGCCAGACTACTACGAAGTTGAAAAGCGCTACCGGGCGGCCAGCGACCCGTCCGAAAAAGCTGCCCTGCTGGAAGAAATGTATACCCTGGTGCCCAAGCACAAGGGTACCGACCACCTGCGCGCCGATATCCGCCGCCAGCTCTCACGCCTCAACCAGGAAGCCCAGGCCCAGCGCAAGAAGGGCGGCGGCCACGCCGGCGATTACCAGGTCGAGAAAGAAGGCGCCGGACAGGCTGTGCTGATCGGGCCGGCCAACACCGGCAAGTCGTCGCTCCTGGAAGCCCTGACCAACGCCCAGCCCGATATCTCGCCCGCCCCCTACACCACCTGGCGCCCCCAGCCGGGGATGATGGCGGTGCTCGATATCCAGGTCCAACTGGTCGATACCCCCGCCATGGAAGACCAGCTGGCCGAGCCCGGCCTGTTCCACCTGGTCCGGAGCAGCGACCTGATCCTGCTGGTGGTCGACCTGCAGGCTGACCCGCTCGAGCAGGTCGCCGATAGCTTGCTGCTGCTGCGCCAGCACCGCATCGCCCCGCGCCCGCGCCACGGCCCGCCGCCCGAAAACCCTGAGCGGATCGCCTACCTGCCGCTGATTGTCCTGGTCAATAAAGACGACGACGAAAGCCAGGATGAGCTATTCTCTATCTGCTGCGAGCTGCTCGAAGCTGAGTGGCCGATCCTGCCTGTCTCGGCCCATACCGGGCGTAACTTTGAGGCGCTCAAGACGCTGGTCTTCGAACAGCTCGGCATCGTGCGCGTCTACGCCAAGCCGCCCGGCAAAGAGCCCGACCTGGAGCGACCGTTCGTTTTCAAGCGGGGCGCCAGCGTCCACGACCTGGCCCGCAAAGTCCACCGTGACTTCGTCGAGCACCTCAAGTCGGCCCGCGTCTGGGGTAGCGCCGAGTTCCCCGGCCAGATGGTCGCGCGGGAATACTTACTTGAAGACGGCGATATTGTTGAATTGAAGATGTAATCATCGAAAGCGACGAACATGACCGATACCACCGAAAACTTCATTCACGACCTGCTTGGCCAGATGACCCTGGAAGAAAAAATTGGCCAGCTCAACCAGCTCAGCGCGGCAGATCTGCCAGACCTGGAGCTGGTCCGCCAGGGCAAGCTCGGCTCGGTGCTGCATGCAGCTGGCGCGCTCACCGGCCAGGTGCAAACTAGCTCGATCGGTGCTCATACGGTCAACCAGCTCCAGAACCTGGCCTTGGAATCGCGCCTGAAGATTCCCCTGATCGTCGGCCGGGATGTGATTCACGGTTTTCGCACGGTTTTTCCAATTCCCCTGGCCCAGGCCGCCGCCTTCGACCCCGACCTGTCCGAACAGGCTGCCGCGGTTGCCGCCCGCGAAGCCACCGCCGATGGCATCAAATGGGCCTTCGCCCCGATGATCGATATTGCCCGCGACCCGCGCTGGGGACGTGTGGCCGAAGGCAGTGGCGAAGATCCCTTCCTGGGCGCCCAGATCGCTGCCAGCCTGGTGCGCGGCTTTCAAGGCGATGATTACGCCCAACCCGATAAGCTGGTCGCCTGCGCCAAGCACTATGTCGGTTATGGCTCGGCCGAAGGTGGGCGCGACTACGAAAACGGCGAAATCTCCGAGCCGACCTTGCGCGATGTCTACCTGCCGCCGTTTGAAAGCGCCGTGCGCGCCGGGGTCGGCACGCTGATGGCGGCCTTCCTGGACTTGAATGGCGTACCGGCCTCGGCCAATCGCCGCCTGCTGACTGGCGTTTTGCGCCAGGAATGGGGCTTCGATGGCTTTATCGTCTCGGATTGGGCATCCATCGCCGAGCTGGTCACTCACGGGGTGGCTGAGGATCGGGCTGAAGCGGCTGCCCTGGCCCTCCGGGCCGGGGTAGATATGGATATGGCCAGTGAGAGCTATTTCGAAAACCTGGCGAATTGCCTGGGTTCCGGTCGCGTCTC
>CAZAGA010000188.1:0-6696 GCA_964484335.1 uncultured Anaerolineaceae bacterium | reverse complement strand
GTGCTTCGCACGACCACCAGCTGGGGTTTTAGAACTGACCATTCAGAGACTACTCAGAATGTTTCGTCTTGCCGATAAGCCGCCGCAGCTGCAGCGAAAACTTCCAACAAAGGGACGCCGTTGGCGATGGCCGCCCGGCGACAGTCTTCATACTCCGGGGTCGCCCGTTGACCGCCTTGCCACTCAGCCACTTTCATCGTGATCGGGCCGTAGGCTGTCTCGACGGTCACGAAGCGGCGCGGCAGGCTGATCCGCTCGCAAGCCGTCCTACGCACTCCCAGGGTCAGCCCATCATTGAATAATATTTCCAATAAGGCATTGACTTGCTCGGGTTGGCAGAGTACGCCCAGCTGCACCGCCGGGCGGTTCTTTTTCATCTGGATCGGCGCCAGGGTCACATCCAGCGCCCCGGCCGCGAAGAGCCGCTCCATCACGTGGCCATACACCTGCGGGTTCAGGTCGTCGATATTTGTCTCCAGCCACTCCAGCCGCTCGCGCAGCCAACCCGCCCCGCTGGCCTGGGTCTCGCCGATCCAGACCCGCACCACGTTCGGGAAGGGCAGCTTGCGCTGCCCGGCGCCGGTCCCGACGACTTTCAACTGCATCGCCGGCAGCTCACCGAAGCCAGCCGCCAGGCCGGTCAGGATCGCCGCCCCGGTCGGGGTGACCAGCTCGGCTTCGACCGAATCGACATAGTGTACCGGCGCTTCGCCGAGCAGCGCCAGGGTCGCCGGCGCCGGCAGCGGGATCCAGCCGTGCAGGGTCTGGATCATGCCGCGCGCCAGCGGCAGCGGCGAGACATACACCCGCTCGATGCCCAGCTCGTCCAGGGCATTGAGCACCCCGGCGATATCGATCAGCGTGTCGTCGCCGCCGATCTCGTGCAGGTGGACCGTCTCGAGCGTCGCCCCGTGGATCTGGGCTTCGACCTGCGCCAGGCGTTCGATGATCGCGATCGCCTTAGCCTTGGCAGCCTCCGGCAGGTCCGCCCCGGCCAGGATGGCGATCAACTCCGTGGCATGGCGCTCCGTTTCTTCACGCGGGGTGTGGATCGTGACCAACCGGGCTGCCAGCGCCCCGCTCATCACCGCCTCGACCGAGATCGAGCAGCCGGGCAACCCGAGCGCCTGGATGACCCGCTCGACCCCAGCCAGGCTGGCCCCGGCGTCAAGCAACGCGCCCAGCAGCATATCGCCGCTGGCGCCGCCGACACAATCAAAAAAAGCAACCCGCATCCGTGTGCTCCTTATCAAAAGAAAAAATAACCTGGCTGTTCAAGCCTGCCCGACGGACAGATCGTTGAGGGTTTCGTTCATACTGCCGGTCCGGTAGCCGAGCAAATCCAGCGCCACGTAGGTGTAGCCCAGGGCGCGCAGGCCGGCGACGATCGCTTCTCGCTGGGCAAGCAAAGCCGGAAAATCGCCCGGCGGCGCTTCGATCCGCGCCAGGTTGCCATGCACGCGCACCCGCAGCGCCGGGAAACCTAGCGCCCCCAGGCAGCTTTCGGCCTCCCCGACGCGCTGAATTTCCACAGCCGCCAACGGGGTATCGTAGGGGAAGCGGGTCGTCAGGCAGGGCGCGGCCGGCTTGTCCCAGTTGGGCAGGCCCAATGCCCGGCCCAGGGTGCGGATCTCGGCCTTGGTAAAACCCGCCTCGGCCAACGGGCTGCGCACGCCAAGCTCGGCCAGGGCGCGCCGCCCGGGGCGGTAATCGCTGGCGTCGTCGGCGTTGCTGCCATCCGCCAGCCAGGCCAGGCCGTGTTCTCGAGCGATCGCTTCCAATTCCCGAAAGCGGCGCAGCTTACAATGGTAACAGCGGTCCGGCGGGTTGGCGGCGAAAACCGGATCGGCCAGGTCGTCCAGGTCGACCACCAACTGGCGGAAACCGCCCAGGCGGGCCAGCTCAATCGCCAGGGCAGTCTCTGCGGGCGACTCGACCGGCGAGCGCACGGTGACTGCCAGCATCCGCTCGCCCAAGACACGCCCCCCAACCCAGGCCACCAGGCTGCTATCCACCCCGCCGGAAAAGCCAACCGCCAGCGAGCCCATCTCGCCCAGGATCGCCTGCAGGCGGGCGTATTTCTCTGCCAGCCCGGCAGGCAGTTCGGGTGCGGGGGAGGCGGCGTTTATGCGTCCTCCGGGTCAGGCGGCGCTTTCCGCCAGCCGCCAGCCAGCGCCTGGTTGGCATAATGCTGGCGGTTGATCAGGCTGGCGATCTGCCCGGCGCCAAAACCGTTGTCAATATTAACCACCGCCACCCCAGGCGCGCAACTGTTCAGCATGGTCAGCAGGGGCGCCAATCCGCCGAAGCTGGCGCCATAACCGACGCTGGTCGGCACAGCGATCACCGGCGCGGCAACCAGCCCAGCCACGACGCTGGCCAGGGCGCCTTCCATCCCGGCCACCACAATCAGCACGTGCGCCCGGCGCAGAACCTCCAACCGGTCGAGCAGGCGGTGCAGGCCGGCCACGCCGACATCGTTCAGGCGCTCGACCTGGTTGCCCATCAACTCGGCGGTCACCACCGCCTCTTCCACCACCGGCAGGTCAGCCGTCCCAGCGCTGGCCACCACGATCCCCGGCAAGCCGGCGCGCTCGGGGGCGCGGTCGACCACGATCAGGCGGCCCAGCTCGTAATAAATCGCCTCCGGGACGCGCTCCAGCACCGCCTGGTACTTCTCGGGCGAAGCGCGCGTCGCCAGCACCCGCTCGTTCTGCTGGGCCAGGCGCTCGACCAATCCGGCCACCTGGGCCGGCGTCTTGCCCTGGGCAAAGACCACCTCCGGAAAGCCCAGGCGCAGCGCCCGGTGGTGGTCGAGCCGGGCGTAATCCAGATCCTCGTACGGCAGCAGGCGCAGGCGCTCAATCGCCTCGCCCACCGCCAGGCTGCCATCCTTGACTTGCAACAGCAGCCGGGTTAATCGATCTTCCGCATCGCTCATCGAAAGGTTGTCCTCCAATCTATCCGGGACCAATTATAAATCAAGCGCGGCCTGAGCTTAAATGTCAGGTTGAGTAGACCGAAGTACCGCCTTATCTACTCATTCCCGCGCCATCAGCGCGAACACGCCCCAACCCAGGTATTCACGCGTATAAGTGGCGTAGCGCTCGGGTTCCGAGGTTAGTTTTTCTCGTACCTCTTTTGCGAGCTCGTCGGTGGGATTGGCTGCAAGCCATCGGCGCATAGTGAGCCACTTGGCCGCCTCATACCGATCCCAGCTATCCTGGTCTGCCAAAACCATTTCTACGACGTCGTAGCCGAGGTGGCCGAAAGAGGCGAGAAGTTCTGGCAGTTGGAGAAAGTCGGAGATCGAGTTGGCATGACACTCCCGGGCAACTTCTTCCGTCGGCGGTAACTGCCGCCAGTAGGGCTCGCCGATGAGGATAATCCCTCCGGGGCAGAGGCTCTGCGCCAAAAGCTCGATGGTACCGGCGACTCCTCCCCCGATCCAGGTAGCGCCAAGACAGGCTGCCACACTGAACTTCTCATCAGAGATATAGCCGGCAGCATCGCCATGGATGAACTTAACTTGATCGGCGACGCCGAGTTCTTCAGCCCGGAGTTTCGCTTGCTCGGTGAACAACTGGCTCATGTCGATGCCGGTGCCAATGAAGCCGAAATCGCGTGCCCAGGTGCACAGCATCTCCCCCGAACCACTGCCGAGGTCGAGCACTCGGACTCCCGCTTCCAGGCGCAGCGCCGCGCCGAGCGTGGCGAGCTTTTCGGGTGTGAATGGGTTATGGATGCGGTGGGCGCTTTCAGTAATATTGAAGATTCGAGGAATATCCACTGCAGAAAATTTCCTTTCAGATCCAAGTATAATCTCTCCCACACCGAATCGCCCCTGGAAATCCGCCCATGCCCAATCCCCCCGCCGGCCACTTGGTCCACCACCCCGCTTTCCCCAGCCGCCTGGTCGAGCCGCGCCCGGTGGAGATCTGGCTGCCGCCCGAATACGACCAGCAGCCCTCCGCTCGCTTCCCGGTGCTCTACATGCACGACGGCCAAAACCTGTTCGATCCGGCCCTGGCCTTCACCGGGATCGATTGGGGCGTCGACGAAGCCCTCCAGCGCCTGTCGCAGGCCGGGCTGATCACCCCCCGGATCGTTGTGGCGATCTGGAACGTCGAAAAGCGCTGGCTGGAGTACATTCCGCACCGCCCACTGCAGACCCCGGCCGGCGCTCCCTATCGCCAGGCCGTTCTGGCCAAATATCCCGGCGACGACAACCAGGTCGTCTCCGAGCGCTACCTGCGCTTCATTGTCGAGGAGCTGAAACCGTTCGTCGACCGGAGCTACCGCACCTGGCCCGAACGTGCCCAGACCGCCATCGCTGGCTCGAGCATGGGTGGGCTGATCTCGCTGGCCGCGCTGTGCGAATACCCGCAGATCTTCCAGGCCGCCGGCTGCCTATCGACCCATTGGCCGGCGCTCGGCCCAGCCGGGATCGAGTGGCTGCGCCAGGCGCTGCCCCCGGCTGGAGTACACCGCCTGTACTTCGATTACGGCGACCAGGGCCTGGACGCCGAATATGAGCCCTACCAGCGCCAGGTGGATGCGATCGTTGAGCAGCACGGCTACACGAAAAACATCGACTGGCTCACGCTCAAGTTCCCCGGCGCCGAGCACAACGAAGCCGCCTGGCGCGACCGGGTCACAATCCCGCTCGAGTTCTTACTCAGCAATCCGCGATAACCACTGGGATCACTTCCCAGGCCGGCAGCATCAGGTTGTAAAATTCAGATATTTTTAGTATAATATGAATATCCGTTCTAGTTCTCCGGATGAATCAGGAGGAGTTTCTCATGGACCTGAACCTGCTGCTCCAAATTCAAAAAAGCCTTGAACAAAAACGCCAAAGCGTTTCCAGTTGGCTGGAGACAGCCACACGCGATGACCTCCAGGCGCTGACCGGACAGGCGGAACCCACCGTCGTGCAACAAGAGCTGAATATCCTCGACCAGACGCTCGAGAAAGCGCAGCGCGGGGCCCTGGATACCTGCCAGGTTTGCCACGGAGAGATCGAGCCGGCCTTGTTGGAGCTGGATTACACCGCTTGTATCTGCCTGGAAGATGTCAGCCAGGAAGAGCGGAGACGGTTGGAAGCCGAGTTGGAGTTTTCCCAAACGATCCAACGCGCCTTGCTGCCCCAAAAGCCCCCCGCCCCACAGACGATCGACATCGCTGCTTTCAGCCGCCCGGCCGATTTTATCAGCGGCGATAGTTATGATTTCTTTAAGTTCCGAAACGGCCTGGATGGCATCATGATCGCTGATGCCGTCGGTCACGGCATCTCAGCCGGCCTGTTAATGTCTTCCCTACAAGCCGCCATTCGCCTGCTGGCGCCCGAGAACGACGCTCCAGCCCCCGTGCTTCAGCGCATCAACCGCTTATTTCTGCATAATTACAAATTTACCACCTTCGCGACTGTCTTCCTGGCCAGCTTTGACGCGGCTACGGGAAACTTGACCTACAGCAGCGCCGGGCATAACCCGGCTTTACTCTACTGCCCGTCTGACGGCGCACTAACCCTCCTGCCGCCCACCGGGCCAGCAGTCGGACTGGTGGAGGTCTTCAAATCCGCCACCGAGATCGTGCGCCTGAGGCCAGGGGATACCCTGCTGCTCTATACCGATGGCGTGACCGAAGCTCACAACCTCCAGCGCGAAGAATTCGGCCTGGACCGCCTGGCAGAAATCGTCCAGCAGCAGGCCAACGACAGCGCCGAAGAGCTGCTGCATGCCGTTCGCCTGGAATTGGGCCGCTTTTTGAACGGCGTGCCGCTGGAAGACGATGTCACCCTGGTGGCGTTTAAAGTCAACCAGATCTAAACCATTAATTCGTTTCGGTCACTTTATGAATCGAGCGCGGCGTCTCGGTGCTGAAGCCACGCGCCCGGGTCAGGTGGTAGGCGAACAATTGGGCCGGTAAGATCGCCACGCCCGGGCTGAGCCACTCCGGGATACCTCCCGGCAGCGGGATCGGCGTCTGGGCCAGGGCCAGGGTCTGTGGGTCATCCGAGATAACCGCCAGCTCGGCGTGGAACTGGTCGCGCAATTTCAGCAGCAACTGGTAAACCGAACCCGCCACCGCCCCGCTGGGCGCTACCGCCAGGACCGGAAAGCCCTGGTCGACCAGCGCCAGCGGCCCGTGCAGAAAATCGGCCGATGAATAGGGATCGGCGATCGTATAGGTCAGCTCTTTCAGCTTCAACGACCACTCATATGCGCTGGCGTAATTGAAGCCCCGCCCAATCACCACGCATTGCTCCATATAGCGGTAACGCTGGACCTGGCTCTCCAACTGACCATCCAACAGCAACGCTTGCTCCATCCAAGCCGGCAAGCGGGCCAGCTCGTCCCAACGCTGGGGATTTGCCGGGTCCAGGGCGGCCGAGAGCATCGCTACCGCCGCCAGCTCGGCGGTGTAAGTCTTGGTAGCCGCCACGGCTTTCTCTTCCCCGGCCATCAGATCGATCACCACATCCGCCGCTCCGGCCAGCGGAGAATCCGGCTGGTTGGTGATGGCGATCGTCGCCGCCCCTTGCTGGCGACCCTCCTCGAGCACCGAGACGATATCGGGCGACTGCCCGGATTGCGAAATGCCCACCACCACCGCGCCGGCCAGGTCGGGCGGCTTCTGGTAGTAGGTGAACAACGAGGGCAGCGCCAGGGCTGTGGTCAACCGGTTGAACGC
>CAZAGA010000187.1:0-6721 GCA_964484335.1 uncultured Anaerolineaceae bacterium | reverse complement strand
AAACCAGTTGTTTTGGGTTTGAATCGCTGGCTGCTGTGATCGCGTAGGTATACCGCCCGATATTCCCTCCGCAACTACAGTTATCACATACTCGAAGCATTTGAATGTTCAATTCATTGCCTCTTGCACTGATATTCCCGGAAGCGATAAATTGGCCATTTTGGCTGGCGGTAAAATTGCCGTTTGCTTCGATCTCGAATGACCAGGCGCCCAGGTTGTTCTCCAATCCCACGTCAGAAAGGCCAGATTTTTGGAAATCCTCAGCCGTAAGCTGACTGGTGTACTTCCCTGCCAGGCTAAGAACCACCTGGGTTGGATCGGGGGTGGGTGCAGCCGGAGTTGAGTTGCAGGCAACCAAACCAGCAATAATTATGATGCTAGCAAATAAGAGAGATGTCTTATGAAACAAGGAACTATCTATCTCCTTATTGATGGATGAAAGTCGGTTTCCCAATTTAGCCGATTTTCAATCATGCCTCGATCAGGACCCCAGCTCCACGGCCAGGACGTCATAATAGGTCCCAGCTCCGAATCCGTCGAATAAGATGTGGTCGCCAGGTTGGAATTGTGGGAGCAGGCGCAGGTAGGCAATGATGCAGGAAGCCGCGCTAACATTGCCAAAATCGCTGAGTACCCAGGGCATATCGAGGTTGATCCCCTCGTCTTGGAGTTGTTTTTGTTTCAGTTTATTGATCTTGTAATTGGCATGATGGACAACAGCTACCTTTATTTGGCGTTCGGGGCGTCCCTGAGCTTCCATTTGAGCCCGGTAGGCCTGGTGAACCTCGCGCACCACCTGAACACCATTGCGCACAAACAGCTTGACCATACCCATCGGCCCGGCCATGGCGATCGGTGCACCATTCGCTGGCTCATGCATCAGGCCAGCCAGGCGGATGTGCTGGTTACTGACCAGTTGGACATCCACGTTCGAATCGCCCTTATCACGCCCAATGTGGGGATAATACATTCTCACGGCCAGGACGCCTTGCTCATCAAAGACTTCAAGCGTCTTGCCAGCGAGGAACTGCATGGTCTCACCCGGGATCACGCCAATCACACCCGCGCCATTGCCAAATAGCTGCAGGGCAAAGGTGTCTTCGGAAGATTCTATGAAGCGGCTCAGGCCTTCCAGCCCGCCGACGAGCACTTTTTTGCCGTGCAATTCATTGGCCAAGTTGCGCTGGAGGTCGCCGTTAAGGGCCAGGGCTGGATTGAGACTGAGATGGAGCGCGCCCATCGAGCCATCGCAAGCCTTGTGGATGCTTACTTTGAGCGCTTTTTCAGGCAGCCCAGCTCGCCGAGCGATCTGCACGAGGAAATCATCGCTGAGCGGCCCGCTCATCCCCAACAGCAAGGCATCCACTTCTCCGGGTTCCCAGCCCATGGCATGGGCTGCCTCAATGACTAAGCGGGCGCCGACTTCCAACTCCAGCGCGGTGTGCTCGGCTGGCAAAAGGCGGGGAATGTGGTGCCGGCTGGTAAATCCTAAAGACGCCAGGTCCATCTTCTCGCCGTCGACCATAGGGCGGCCAATCCGGTTTTCAATTAATTCCACTAAGCGTTGATTGTCATAACTTTCACCCCATGTTCCATACACGCCGGCGTTCTTAACGGCTGAATTGGCAACCACCTCAAAACCAAGTGGTATACCGGGGCCAATCGGGATTTCAACCAGCTTGACTCCTGGGTGTTCAAAAAAGGAGGTCGTGCCGGTGGCTTCTTGTAGAGTAGTCATGGTTTCACCTTGTTTTGCAGCTCGTTAGAGCAGTGATTGAGGAATTATACCAATAATATCTGAATAAATTCGACCATGCTGTAATGCTTGAAACACAGGAACTGATCAAAAGTTGCTTTCCGTTTATAATATTCTTAATATAATCATCCTACTTTCTGAAGGAATTATTAAACAATCTATGACTCGTTATTTGATCCTGGTTAATCCGATTGCCGGGAGGGGCAACGGCGAAAAAATGTACCCGGCTATCGAACAAAGCCTGCGCGCTGCCGGCCTCGATTTTACGCTGCGGCGTACGGAGCAGATGGGGCATGCCAGCCAAATGGCGGCGGAAGCGAGCGCTGATGGCTGGGATGTGGTGGTAGCGGCGGGGGGTGACGGAACCGCAAACGAGGTTATCGATGGGCTGTTGCGCGCCCGCGGCGAAGGGCGACCTGGCCCGGTAATGGGGCTGATACCGGTTGGCCGGGGGAATGATTTCGGTTATGGGGTGGGGATTCCGCATGACTTGGAGGCAGCCTGCCAGATCCTTGCAACGGGACAACGACGCTGGATTGATGTCGGGCATGTGGTGGGTGGAGATTATCCCCAGGGGCGCTTTTTTGGCAATGGGGTGGGCATTGGATTCGATGCTGTGGTTGGTTTTGAAGCACTGAAGTTAAAACGCCTGAGCGGTTTTCCTTCATACATCGTGGCAGCCTTGAAAACCATCGCGCTGTATTTCAACGCCCCAACGGTCCAGATCGAGATGGATGATCAAACCCTTACCCAGCCGGCATTGATGGTTTCAATCATGAATGGGCGACGGATGGGTGGTGGTTTTATGATGGCCCCAGAAGGGATGATCGACGATGGCAAGTTTGATCTTTGCATCGCTGGACAGGTCAGCCGCCCAGGGATATTCTTGCTGCTACCACGCTTTATGCAAGGCAGCCAGGCTGGTCACCCGGCTATCCGGATGACCCGGTCAGCTCGGGTACGGATTACCGCGGTTAATGGTAGTTTACCGGCTCATGCTGATGGTGAAACCTTGTGCGTAACCGGTCAGCAGCTAGAACTACGGGTGTTACCCAAACGGCTGGAGATGATCTTGCCTGTACAAGGGTAAAGGGCATGTCGCTGGCTTTCTGGACGGTCAACAACACCATCAAGGGATTGACTCGTATCCTTTGTCGGGTGGATTCCGAATCGCTGTCGCGTGTCCCGGCGCAGGGGCCGTTGATCCTGGTTTGTAATCATGTCAATTTCCTGGACGCGCCAATGGTGTATACCCATCTGCAACCGCGTCCTTTGACCGGGTTTGCCAAATCGGAAACCTGGGATAATCCGTTGATGGGAATGTTATTTAACTTGTGGGGGGCAATTCCTCTAAATCGCGATGAAGTTGATCCAGTGGCATTTCGGAAAGGGTTGCGGGCGCTGCAAGAGGGAAAAATTATAGCTATTGCTCCCGAAGGTACGCGCAGCGGAAACGGCCGGCTGCAGCAAGGCCGCCCTGGGGTGGTCTACCTGGCGCAGCACTCTGGCGCCCCACTCCTACCATTGGTGTTCTACGGTCACGAGGGCTCTCAGACGCACTGGCGCCGGTTGAGACGAGCTGAATTTCATATTGTCGTTGGGCAGCCTTTCCACCTGAACTTCCCGCCTGGCAGGCTTGGTCATGCTGAACGGGAGGCAATCACAGATGAAATCATGTACTGCCTGGCAGCCTTGCTGCCAGAAGCCTATCGTGGGGTTTATGCGGATTTGGACCAGGCAACGACCCGTTATCTGCTTCGCGATTCCTAAAGGCCGTTAGCGCTTAGCGCTGAATCGATCACCTGGAAGCCTTCGTTGAGTTGTTTTTCGGTAATGATCAACGGAGGAATGACCAGCAGGGTGTGCCAGTGGGTATATAGATACAGGCCATGCTCCAGACAATAGCTTCGCACGGCCAGCATTTGTGGGCTATGGCCGTTCCAGGGGGCGAGCGGCTCTTTGGTCTGGCGGTCTTTCACCAACTCAATTACCCCGAACAGGCCAATTGAGCGCACCTCGCCGACTGAGGGGTGCTGCTCGCCCAGGTCGGTGAGCAGGCGATATAAAACCGGACCCATGGCAGCGGCGTGCTCGACGACTCGATCTTGCTGCATGGCCTGGATATTTGCAGCCGCCGCGGCCAGGCAAATCGGGTGCGAGTTATAGGTCAAGCCGCTTTGAAAGACCCGCTCCTTGAAAAAGGCCGCTATCTCAGGTTTCAATGCTACGGCTCCCAGCGGTGCGTAGGCGCTGGTCAATCCCTTTGCCATGGTCATCAAATCCGGGACAACATTCCAGTGCTCAACGGCAAACCACTTCCCGGTCCGACCAAAGCCGCTCATCACTTCATCACAGATCAGCAAAATATTGTATTTTCGGCACAGGGCCTGGACGCCGGGTAAATAACCTGAGGGCGGGATGATCACACCATTGGTTCCGGTGACGGTCTCGATCAGCACGGCGGCGATTGTCTCCGGGCCTTCATAGAGGATGATTTCTTCGAGATGGTTAAGATAATCCTGGCAGAACTCGGCCTCGGAGATGTCTGGATTCAGGCGATGGAAAGTCGAACGGTAGCGGTAAGGGTCGAGAAAATGAACCACACCGGGCATGACCAATGGCTCCCAACTGGTGCGGCGCGGGTCGCCGGTGGCGGCCATAGCGCCTGCGCTGGCGCCATGATAGGAACGGTAGCGAGCCAGGATTTTGTGCTTGCCGGTGTAGGCGCGGGCCAGCTTGATTGCGTTTTCATTCGCATCCGCTCCACCAAGGGTGAACAGGAAGGTGTCTAGATCTCCTGGAGTGATCTCGGCCAGTAATTTGCCGGCCAGGGCGCGCGCTTCCGTCGCCATTGGTGGGCCAGCATAGGCCAGCTTGCGAGCCTGCGTAGCGATTGCCTCGCTAATCCGCTCGTCGCCATGCCCGATGTTGACGCACATAGTCATGGAGTTGAAATCCAGGTAGCGCTTGCCATGAATATCCCAAAAGTAAACCCCTTTGGCAGATTGGACCGGGATGGGGGCAACCTTTCCCTGGGCGGACCAGGTCCAAAAGCTGTGTTCCAGGCTGAGGGGGAGGATCTGAGAATCGTCGAGATTGAACATATGGCCTCTTGGTTGGTCAGGATCTTTCTAAACCTATTATAAACCCGGCCGTCTGAGAAGCTTGATTTGACAACCCCCGGTTATCCTGGTAATATCGCCACAAGTAAACCTATCCTTGACCATCTTGGAGTACCGATGAACTTTTTCTATGAACTTCTCTTGACGCTGCATAATATCCTGCGCTGGGTAGTCCTGGGCGTGGCGATCTTGGCCACGGTCGGCGCCTTCCTAGGCTGGAGTGGTAAACGCCCCTGGACCGAGCGCCAGGGCAAATTGGGCTCTTTCACTGCAATTGGACTAGACTCGCAATTCCTGATTGGCTTGCTGCTGTATGTCTTTGGTGAGTATGGGATCAAGGCGTTCGGCAAAGGGATGGCGTTCGTGACCGCCAATCCTGAATATCGCTTCTTCGCCATGGAACATATTGCCTTGATGCTGGTTGCAGTGGTTTTAGGACATCTTGGCAGCATCCTGCCGCGAAAAGTTCAGGAACCAGCCCAGAAATACCTTCGGGCTGCGCTGCCTTTTGCATTGATGCTGGTGGTAATCCTGGCCAGTATCCCGTGGCAACGGCCTCTGTTACGCCTGTTCGGGATCGCACTGCCGTAACCAGGCGCTTAAATAATTGTATGCGGCTGATGGTTTGTCAGCCGCATACGTTGTTTCAAAGAGGACATTAAGCAGGCTTATCGAGCGCCGCGGGTGGTTCAACCGGCGCTTGTTCGTTTACCGCTGCCAGGCTTTTCTCGAGCTCGGCTGCTTTGATCTGCATTTCAGCCAGCCTGACATTGGTTTCGTTCAGATTTTTCTCCAGTTCAGCGTTGCGCTTGCGCTGGTTGCGCAGAGATAGCTTGAGCCGCGCCAGCGAGGGTATCGAAACCAGCAGGCTCATTATCGCTCCCAACAGCACCGAGATGAGCAGCGAAACCGCCAATGGGCTCTCATATTTCCAGAATAAGAATTTTACCGGGGTAGGGTCAGCATTCTGGACGGCGAAAAAGACAGCCACAATCGCTAACAGCAGTGAGAAAATGAGTAGAACCTGCATCACAACCTCCTGATGACGGCGCGGGTAATCCGAACTGGTTTTATTTTATCATCGAATACTTGAGGTACATAAATTGTGCCAGGTCGATGATGGATGGTGATTTAAAAGGTTAGACGGGCGAGTTAAAAATTACGACCGCCGGGATTGGCGGTCGTAATTTTTTCCAGAAAGTTTCGATTAGCGGTTGCCGAAGATCAAGGGCAGCCGAATCGGGTTGAGTAGAACCGGAGCTTCGAGGTACTGAGGTGCCATGGTGCCGCCGAAGAAGACCCGTCCGTCGACTACCGGTCCAACCGGGGAGAAGGTCGAGACGTACTTGATCGCCACGTCCAGCATCAGGTCGCCGGTCATGAAGACATTGGTTCCCTGTCCGAAGACCGTGTAGCCATCGCCGCCGTAGTACATGAAGTCATTGGTGACAACGCGGACAACATCGGTCGGCAGGATGGGGATCTCAACGCCACCGGGGCCGTCGGGGGTCTTCCACATCCCATCCACAATGGGTTTCTTGGTAGCTGCATCGCAGTGGAAGGTGACTTTGAAGCCAGCAACCTGCGGGAAGCGCCCGGTTGAGATCGCCGTATCGCATTTTGGCCCGAAGCCGTTCAGGAAGGCAGTCTGGAGCTGAGCTCCAGTCAGGTCTTCCACCACGGTCGAGTTGCCGAACGGCAGAACGGCGAACATCTCGCCCCAGGTGATTTCACCCGGTAGCTCGCCGCCCGAGATGGTGGCGTACTTGATGTCCGCGCGCAGACCGCCCGAGTTGGTGATTGCGCCATCCACTCCGCGAGGATTGATCGTGGTGTAGAACCA
>CAZAGA010000186.1:0-6758 GCA_964484335.1 uncultured Anaerolineaceae bacterium | reverse complement strand
CTTTCATCCCAGCGTAGCGCGAAGCGGATGGGTTCGAGCCCACCGCCCGGAAATCGAAGCCCCACTTGGTCTTCCACAAGAACCAGTACACCAGGAAAGCCACCCCCAGGGCAATGAAGAAACCCCAGTGAAAGCGCAGCGGTTCTTCGAACAAGCGCGGAATTCGAGCGGACTCGAGCATGAATGGGCTGATTGGGTTGGTTGAGCCTTCGCGCTTCATCGGCCCATTCAACAACCATTCGCTCAACCGGTAGGCGGTGTAGTTCAGCATGATTGTGGTAATCACCTCATGCGCCCCTGTACGCGCCTTTAAGAAGCCAGGAATAAAGCCCCAGACAAAACCGCCCACTGCTCCCGCGATGATAGCCAGGGGCAAGTGAATAATCAACGGCAAACCAGGGAGCGAATATCCGATATAGGTAGCAAAAATCGCCCCCAGGAAGATCTGACCTTCAGCGCCAATGTTGAACATCCCGGCCCGGAAGGCCAGCGCGACCGACAGCCCGCCGAAAATGTAGGGCGTCGAGGTCACCAATCCTTCAGCCAAAGGATAGAAAAACTGGCGCAAGCTGGCGATATCGCCGGTCTCAAAATAAGCTGTTAAGTTCGAGAAATCGCCAAACGCGCCTTTCAGCCAGGCCCCATAGGTGGTGCCGATGATGCTGAAAGCGGTTTTAATCCCTTGGCCAAACGATTCTTTCAAAGCGGCATAAAAATCCGTGCTGGTCAGCACAATGAAAAGTGCGCCCAGGATCAGGCCAGTCAGGATCGCCAGCAAGGGGATGCCAAAAGTCTGGAATGCCCGCCGCCGTCGAGAAGCGCCAGATAGATCCGGGGCCAGCTCTTGCACCAACACCTGGACTGCATCCGGCTTGCTTTCAGCCGGGGGCTGGGCTGGCGCAGGCTGTTCAGCCGGAGGATTGATAGAAGGTTTTTGTTCGTCGCTCATGCGTACACCACCTCTTTGTAGAGTCCACTGGAATAGCGCATCACTCAGGCAGCCGCCGGCTGGATACCCGCCATCAGCAGACCGACGCCTTCTTTGGTCGCTTCACTGGCCAGTAAAATGGCAATCACCTTGCCGCGGTACATCACAGCAATCCGATCCGCCAGGCCCATGACTTCGTCCAGCTCAGTCGAAACCAGCAGGACCGCACAACCCTGGTCGCGTTTTTCTACGATCCGCTGGTGGATGTACTCGATCGAGCCGACATCCAGGCCGCGGGTTGGCTGGGAAGCCACCAGGAACTTGATCGGCCGTGAAAACTCACGCGCAATGATCACCTTTTGCTGGTTGCCGCCGGAAAGCGATGAGGCATCAACCTGAGCGTTGGGCGTGCGAATATCAAATTCCTTGATCAAGCGGTTGGCCGTTTCCAGGATCACTTTTTCCTGCAGCACCGGGCCCTTGGAAAACGGTGGCTGATAATAAGTATTCATCACCAGGTTGTCGGCGATCGGGAAGGCCAACAACAACCCGTCGATCTGGCGGTCCTCCGGCACGTGCGCCGAGCCCAGCTCGGTGATCTGGCGCGGCGTGGCTTTGGTGATTTCTTGTCCCAACAGGCGGATTGTCCCCTCCTGGATGGCGCGCAAACCGGTCAGCGCCTTCACCAGCTCAGTCTGGCCGTTGCCTTGCACGCCCGCCACGCCCAGGATTTCGCCCGCGCGGACGTCAAAAGAGACCTCATCCACCGCCACGTTGTACAGGTCATCCAAAACCGTCAGGTTTTCCACCTGCAGGACTGGCTCGCCTGGCTTGGCCTCGGTCTTCTCCACTTCCAGGCGGACGGCGCGGCCGACCATCATTTCGGCCAGCTTGCGGTCATCCGCCTCGGCTGGGGTAGTCGAGCCGATCACCTTCCCACGCCGGATGACGGTAATTCGGTCGGCAATTTCGACCACTTCTTTCAGCTTATGGGTAATAAAGATGATCGATTTCCCGCGCTCAACCAGCGAGCGCATGATCCGGAACAAACCTTCAGTTTCCTGCGGAGTCAGCACCGCAGTCGGCTCATCCAGGATCAATATTTCGGCTTCGCGGTATAACAATTTGATAATTTCAACCCGCTGCTGCACGCCTACCGGCAGATCCCGGATGTAGGCGTTGGGATCCACTTCCAGGTTATACTGCTCCGAAATTTGGCGGATCTTAGCGGAAGAGCCTTTGCGATCAAGCACCTGCCCGTAACGGACGTCCTCATCGCCCAGCATGACATTCTCAGTCACGGTGAAAACCGGCACCAACATGAAGTGTTGGTGGACCATGCCCACCCCGGCAGTAATGGCGTCGCTGGGAGAGTGGACTTTAATCGGCTTGCCCTTCACCACGATCTCGCCCTCATCTGGCTGATACAGGCCATAGAGAATGTTCATCAGGGTCGTCTTGCCTGCCCCATTCTCGCCCAGCAGGGCATGGATCTCACCCTGCTCGATCGCCAGGTCAATATGGTCATTGGCCAACACGCCAGGAAAACGTTTGGTAATTCCGCGGAGTTCAAGTACCGTAGCCATAGCTATCCACTCAGCTCCTGAACTGCAAAGCAGCTTTTACATATGGGAATACTGGAAAAATTGTAAAGAATGGAGCTGGCCGGAGCCAGCTCCATTCACTAGAACCTGATTTTTTTCTTACGGCATGGTCGGCAGGGTGCCGGCAATGATGTCCTTGGTCAGTTGATCAAGCTCTGCCAGGGTCTCAGCCGGAATTTTGTCTTTCCAGGCCGAGCTGATGCCGATGCCCACGCCGCCGTTCTTTAGCGTGCCGAGATAGTTCTCACCCACGAAGGCGCCAGTGATCACGGCGCGGTAGGTGTTCTGGACAAAGACGTCCATGTTCTTCAGGACGCTGGCCAGGATGAAGTCGGCCGAATCGGGGTACTTCACAGCCCAGTCAGTGTCAACACCGATCAACAGGCCAGTGCCGCGTTCCTTCAGGACCGCCAGGGTGCCCTCGCCAACCGGGCCAGCCACTGGCATGATGACGTCGGCGCCTTCGTCCAGCAGGCTCTCGCCCAGGCGGCGGCCATCGTCGGTGCTGTCAAAGTTGCCCGCGAACAGGCCGGTCTGCGTGGCCGGATCCCAGCCCAGGACCTGGACCGAGGTGCCCTTAACTTCGTTATAGTACTTGACGCCCATCGCGAAGCCATCCATGAAGGCAGTCACGGCCGGGAACTGGATGCCGCCGTAGGTGCCAACAATGCCGGTCTTGGTGACCGCTGCCGCCAGGTAGCCATTCAAGAAGCCAGACTGGTCCACCGCGTAGGCGCTGCCGCGCACGTTCGGGATGACCGGGTCGTAGGTCTGGTCGATGATGGCGAACTTCTGGGCCGGGTTGGCTTCAGCCGCCGCCTTGGTGGCGTCTGCCAGCAGGAAACCGACCGAAATGATCAGGTCGCAGCCTTCCTGAACGAAGGCGTTGATGTTCTTCTCGTAATCGGTCTGAGCCTGGGACTCCAGGTACTTGATCTCGCCGCCGTACAACGCCTGGGCATCCTGAGCGCCCTTCCAGGCCGTGGCGTTGAAGGAGCGATCATCGATACCGCCGGTGTCCGTCACCTGGCAAACCTTGAAGCCTTCAGGAGCGGTGATCTTGATCGGGGCAGTGGACATCTTGCCCGAGATGATGTCGTTCTGGTTCTGGGTGAGCTCCGCCTGCAGCTCAGCCGAGATCTTGCTGGTCCAGGCCGAGCTAACGCCCAGGCCTACACCGCCATTTTCCAGCGTGCCGAGGTAGTTCTCGCCCTGGAAGGTGCCGTCCATGGCTTTCTTGATCGTATCTACCACGAAGACGTCCATGTTCTTCAGGACGCTGGCCAGGATGAAGTCGGCCGAATCGGGGTACTTCACAGCCCAGTCAGTGTCAACACCGATCAACAGGCCAGTGCCGCGTTCCTTCAGGACCGCCAGGGTGCCCTCGCCAACCGGGCCAGCCACTGGCATGATGACGTCGGCGCCTTCGTCCAGCAGGCTCTCGCCCAGGCGGCGGCCATCGTCGGTGCTGTCAAAGTTGCCCGCGAACAGGCCGGTCTGCGTGGCCGGATCCCAGCCCAGGACCTGGACCGAGGTGCCCTTAACTTCGTTATAGTACTTGACGCCCATCGCGAAGCCATCCATGAAGGCAGTCACGGCCGGGAACTGGATGCCGCCGTAGGTGCCAACAATGCCGGTCTTGGTGACCGCTGCCGCCAGGTAGCCATTCAAGAAGCCAGACTGGTCCACCGCGTAGGCGCTGCCGCGCACGTTCGGGATGACCGGGTCGTAGGTCTGGTCGATGATGGCGAACTTCTGGGCCGGGTTGGCTTCAGCCGCCGCCTTGGTGGCGTCTGCCAGCAGGAAACCGACCGAAATGATCAGGTCGCAGCCTTCCTGAATGAAGGCGTTGATGTTCTTCTCGTAATCGGTCTGGGCCTGCGATTCCAGGTACTTCCCTTCGATGCCCAGCTCTGCGACAGCGTCCTGAACACCCTTCCAGGCCGTGGCGTTGAAGGAGCGGTCATCAATACCGCCGGTGTCCGTCACCTGGCAGACCTTGAAGGCAACCTTCGCTGGCTCAGCAGGTGCAGGTTCGGCTGGCGTCTCGGGAGCAGCAGCTTCCGTTGCAACCGGTTCAGCGGGCTGCTCTACTGGAGCAGTGGTGGGGGTAGCCTGTCCACCGCAGGCGGCCAAAATCATGGTCGCAATCAGCAGAAAGGCAAACAGCGAATACAATTTCTTAGTCATTTTGGGGTTCTCCTCCTGAGAGATTGAATAGATTGGAACGTTGGGGAAATCGTCGGTTGGAACATAGCTCTTTTAAGCGCCTGGTAGTTCCTCCTTTCAACATTAACATTCCTTTAGCTAGTTTAACATGAAATAAGGAAGTGTGCAATGTGTCAAAGATCACATTTTAAGTTGACAGCCGGCTTGAAACTCGCAAGCCAATCTTTTGATTTTTTACTTGGGTTCGCCGGTCTCCGGTTTGACGCCGGTATCGATCCAGCCAGCCGCCAGCTCATCCCGGATCTGTTCAACCACCCGCTGGCGCCCCACGCTCAGCAGGCTCTCATTAACGTGATCAATTGCTAAAGGTAACGGAGGGGCGCCCGCCGCTTGACCTGCTAGCGCCTGCTCCCAGGCCTGGCGAACGCCTGTCAGCCAGTCGGCGCTCAGCGAGGCGATCCAGTGCTCGGCCAAGCCGGCGGGCGGCGGAACGCTACCAATCAGCTTGATGTCTTGCCCAGCCAGGTACTCGAGCAGCGCCGGGCTGCCTGCCCCAGGAGCAACATAGAGCGTGGTAACCCCTTGGGCGATTAACGTGTCAGCAATAGCGATTTGCTCCGCTTCGCTGGCGCTGCTGGTCAAATCGCCCGCCAACGGATATTGGACGAATGGTGGGTAAGCCGGGCGGCATAAACCACAATAAAACAGCACCCCATTCAGAAAGCCCTGGCGCTGGGCCTTGCCGGCTGGGCTGTCCACCTCGCTAATCACGCCAACCCGCCAATCGGGGGTGACCACCGCCGCCAGGTAACCGGCCAGGAAACCCTGCTGGTCCGCCCGGGCGCCGGCCGGATCGATCGCGAGCAGGTTGTCCGCCGGCGAGAGGCCCGGAATGCCAACTGCCAGGAAGGTGGTTTGAGGCGCGGCAGCAGCTAACCCCGCCAACCCAGGGTCTGGTCCCAGGGCAACCACCACGCGCAGCCCCGGATCAAGCTCGGCCGGAGCCAGGGCCGGCAGGCTTTGAAAATCCAACCCGGCTTGAGCAGCCAGCTCGCCGAGCAGCTCGGTCAGGGATGCAACCTGCTGGGCGTCCGCTCCGGCTGGAGCTAACAGCACTGCCCGAGGTTGCGGGATTGCAGTCGGCGCAGGCGTGTCCGCCAGCCCGACCGTCGCAGTCAGGGTAGGCAGCGTTTCTGCTTCAACGGCCGCTGGCATCGTTGCCGCCGGGCTGCCGCAGGCAGTTAAAACCAGGCCGAAGAGGCAAATTACTATTCCCCGAATCCAGGCTTTTTTATTGAAACCCGCCTGGCTTTTTGTAAGCTTATTAATCAACAAGGGCAACTCCTTTGGTCAATTTTACTTGATAACGCTTTATCTTGTATAATTGCCGCATGATCGAGCTCAACATTCCCGGGCGTGGTTTCATTCAACTGGAGCACCTGGTTACGGATGTCAACGGCACGCTGGCGGTTGACGGGCAGTTGCTGGAGGGGCTGGCGCGCGAGATTCGCCGCCTGCGCGACCGCCTGGAAATCCATCTCTTAACCGCCGACACGCATGGCCGGCAGGCCGAGATCGACCGCCAATTAGGCCTGGTCGCCGTCCGCACCCATCCCGGACAAGAAGCCGAGCAAAAAGCCGAGTACGTCCGCCGCCTGGGCGCCGAGCACGTCGTGGCCATCGGGCAGGGCGCCAATGACGCCGCCATGCTCAAAGCGGCCGCGCTGGGCATTTGTGTTCAGTCCAGCGAAGGCATCGCGATAGCGGCGCTGCTCTCGGCTGACATCATTGTGCCCAGCATCTTTATCGCCTTCGAGCTGCTCGATAAACCCCTGCGGATCGTCGCCAGCCTTCGAAAATGAACCTGCCGCAAACCGAACAAATTCCCGATGACCCCCAGCGCCTGCCGCCTGCTCGCCGGCGCCGGGCGCGCCGTCTCCTGGCGCCGCTCAACAGCGATGAACGAGCAGCTTTTCTGGACAGCCTCAACCATCGCAGCGCCCCTTCCTTTGACTTCTTCCTGTTTTCAATCGTCAGCGGTGTGATCTTTGCGCTCG
>CAZAGA010000185.1:1659-6775 GCA_964484335.1 uncultured Anaerolineaceae bacterium | reverse complement strand
TAGGGAATTTCTGCTACGGTGGTTTGCCGGCGGTCCTCGCTTGTCACTTCTACCCGGATCGTATCCGGCCGCCCTATGTAACCATCCCGGTTAAGGTCAATCCGGGTTAGCCTTTCCAGGGGTGCGGTCAGGTCCAGCCAGCGCCCCAGCATAGCCAGCCACGCCAGCACAGCAGCGCCCAGGCCCACGCCCAGGCCCCAGCGCCAGGCCTCCCCCGCTTTCAGCAGCCAGGCATACCCCCAGCCAGCCAGGGCAAACAGCGCGCCGGTTATCAGGGCTTGCAAAACAGGCAGCAGCACGCCGGCCGCCGGGGTGAATAAATGCGCCCGAGCCGGTTCGTTGGCCTGGGGATCGCCCAGCTCGGGGGCCTCGGTCATTGCCCCCGGCTGGGTGGTAGTGTACTGATAGCGTTGTCTTAGTTTCATTCCTGCCAGGCTTGCGGGTATCGCCGTTGCCGGCGGGTCGCTGCCCGGGCAGCCAGGCTTGACCGCAGCCAGGCCGCCAGGATCGCCAGGGTCGGGGCTGCTACAGTTGCAACGGTCAGAATGAGCCGCTCTTGGGGGTTGCCTTCCAGCATCGCCCCGGCCAGGACCATGCCAAAAACTGTAAAGGCAATAATCAGGATAATCATGATTCGCCCCCTGCCAGGTCTAGCAGCTCGTCAAAGATCGCGCCCAGGTTGCAAGTCACGCGCGATAGATCGCCGGCCGCGTCGGTCCATTCGCGCCGCATGTCCTCAATCTGCGCGCGCAGGGTATCAGCATCTATCAGCCGCCGGTTTTTGGTGGTCGGTAGATTGGCCCAGGTCAGGCCAGGGGTAAAGACTATTTGTGCCATTGCTCCGCCTTTCAGGGGATAAAAAAATCCCCGGTTGATAGGTCCGGGGCAATGGGCTAAAATAGTTTGCAGCCTTCCGCCGGCTTGCCCCGGTGGGTGGTCAGGCCTCGGGTAGTGTTTCCAGCACTCCCGGGGCCGCTTTAATATGTCAATCTTATTTTAATTCTTTATTCGGTTAAGTCAATATTATTCGGTATGCTAATTAATTTAGTTGGAATAGTAAAGCCCCTGGGGTAAATTACCCAGGGGCCGGTAATCACTTAGGCAGAATAATCCGGTTCTTTTGGGGTAAGGGTTTGCCCACGTAAGGGGTCATGTCTATCTTGCCGGCCCGGAAGTCACGAATAAATAACCGGATTGCAATTCTGATAACCCCGCCCCGGCTGATACCATGCTCCGCCGCTATGCTATCCAGGGCCGTTATTTCGCCCTCGCGCAGCCCGATTCCAATGGGCCGCACATGCCCCGCGTCCAGGTCGGATAGATCGCTATCGGGTTGCTGCCCGGGTCCTGATTTTGTAAATACTTCTAACCGCTTTTTGTCAGCCATTGGTTAACAACCTCCGCTAATTGTTTGTACTGGTCGCCCAGCTTGCCGCCGGTGATCGGATCGCCCGCCCCGGCCGTTTCAGCAGCGCGCACGCTCTTAGAGATTACAACAGGCAGCACAGGCAGCCCCCCGCCTTGCAGATCGGCCAGGGCTGCCCGGTGAAGGCCCAGCCGGTTATCATACTGGCAGACCAGCACGCCCACATGAGCCAGGCCCGGGTTGATCTCTTGGACCGTTTCAAAGCTGCTTAGGAATAGCAACAGCCCGCGCAGGTCTAGCGCCGTTGGTAGGGTCGGGGTTATCACCCCATCAGCAGCAGCCAGGGCATTTACTACCAGCAGCCCCAGGGAAGGCCCACAGTCAATAATAGCCAAGTCGTAGCCTTGCACGCCGGCCAGCGCCCGCTTAAGAATCCATTCGCGGCTTAGCCTGGTCGTTAGTCCCAGCTCAGTATTCGATAGGCTAATATCGCTCGGGGCCAGGTCCAGGCCAGCGCGCAGGGGTCTTACAATTTGCGCTATGGTCCGGCTACCCGGCCGGTGATCGCCTAAAACCTCTGCCATGCTCCGCCCGCTGCAATCGCCCACAGTTGCCAGGGTCAGGCTTGCTTGCGGGTCCAGGTCTACCAGCAGCACACGCCGGCCCAGGGCCGCCATGCCAGCGCCCAGGTTTAGCGCCGTTGTCGTTTTGCCGGTCCCGCCCTTTTGGTTGGCAATCGCTAAGATTTTCATACTCAGCACTCTTTCAGGATTGATAGGATGATTGCTAGAAAGACCAGCCAGCCGGCCAGCTCCCACAATGGACCGCCGCGCCGCGCGGATCTTTTCCAGTCTAACCGGGTCATAGATAATATATAACCTTGCTTATCGGATAGGTCAATAGTAGCTAACCAGCTTTGCAAGTTGAATAATTTCTAGCGCGCTTAACAGGTAATCTAGCATGGGTAGAAAACTATCGCCGCTCCTGGGCCTTCCTGGGGGCTTTTTTGCGCCTCGCAGCCCTAAAATTTCAATTTTCTTAGAAAACTGGAAGTATTTTTTATCCTGGGCTTTTCTAGCAGGATCGCCCCCACGCGCGCAGGGATTCCGTTCCGCATTACCGCGCGGATATTCAACTTTTACAGGTCATTTGCAAAGCAAAGCGGGCAGCCCTCGAAGGCCGCCCGCCTGGTTGGTGATCGCCTTCAGGTTATGCCAGCTTTACCCCCTGGTTGGCAATCTTGGCCGCCTCTATGTAGCGCGCCGGCATTGCCAGGCTTGACCATCCGCCCGCGTCTTGCAGCCGGTCAAGGGGTGTACCATGCCGGGCCGCCTGGGTTGCCCAGTAATGCCGGCAGTCATGCGCCGATAATCCGCTAATCCCCAGCAGCGCGCCCAGGTCCTTTACCCGCTGGGTGATCGCCCGCGCGCTCATCCCCTGGGCAGCCAGCACGCCCCCGCCCGGTTCGATATGTTTGCTGCCCTTGCCCTTGCGTGAGCCACGCAGCACAGGCCCCAGGGCTGGGGCATCGTGAGCCAGGTAAGCGCGCACAGCAGCCAGCGCGTCAGGGGTGAGCCGGTGAGTTTGGACCTTATCAACTTTTGGCCGGTAAAATCGCAGCTCCCCCGCGCGCAGGTCAAAATTATCTACGGTCAGGCCGGCCACTTCCCCCACGCGCAGCCCATGATCTAACAACAGGCAAAGTATGAGCCGGTCCCGCCGCCCCTGGGGTGTATCCGGCCGGGCCTTCAGCGCGCCCGCCTGGTCAGGGGTCAGGCTGATTGGTTCGGGTTTTTTATAGGTGCGCGCCCCGTTGCTCCGCACAGCGCGCCGGGTAGTATCGCGCAGCTCGTCAATATGCTTGCCCTCGGATCGCTTATAGCCTTTGACCGCTTTTATCAAGGTCAATGCTTGGGGGTCCAGGGTCCCAGCCTGGGCAGCCAGGCCAGCATAAACCTTGACAGTAGACAAGGTGACATTGACCGATTGGACCGCATAGCCAGCGCGCAGCAGCCATTGTACAAAACCGGCCACCATGCCCCAGCTCATACCGCGCCAGGCCTCGGGGTCGGTTGCCAGGTTGCCCGGGTCCAGGCCCAGGGATCGCAGGAAGGCAGCCAGCAGCGCCAGGTCGTTATTTTGCCGGCGGATTGTGTTATCCGCTTTGCGCGCCCGGTAATCGGTGAAGGCCCCGGCCCCTGCAATCTGGTTAGCCACTTGCCCGGCCAGGGTCAGCGCGCTATCAGCCTGGGCCAGCGCGCCGGGTTCGGAAGGTATCAGCTCGTTTGTCATGATTGGCCTTCCTGGGGGATCGCTGCCAGCTTGCGCGCGCAGATCGGGCATGTTACCGCCTGGTCGTCATATTCAGACCAGCCAGCAGACCGCCGGCCAGGGACCTTACCGCACAGCGCGCGGCCATTGATTACAACATGGGTGATATATCCGGTCTTATCCGCCCCGGATCGGGCTGCCCCTGCAAGGTGGGTTATTCGGTATTCGTTGCTCATGGTATCAGCTCCAATTAGGGGCAGCCCAGCCGGTGAAGGCATCCCGGCCAGGCTGCCCCAGGTCAAGGGGTTATTTTGCGCCGTTGCCATTGGCCCCGGCCGGCTGGGGTTGGACCGCAGCGCGCGCCCGGATCGCTATCAGATCGCGCCCGGCTACGGTCATAGGCTGGGGGTAAAGGGTTACAGCGCGCCCGGTCCAGTTTTCAATCTCGGGTTCATTCAGCGCCGTTGCAATCGAAAAGGCCAGGGGCTTAGTCAGGACCACGCCCCGGGTTGCCCGTTCACAGTACAAAACAAAAATATCACTTTGCCCTTCACCGGGCTTGTAGGATTTTTCCTTGCCCACGCGCGCTATTGTCACAGTTACCGGGCCGGTCAATTCGCTGCCCTTCAGGTATTTACTTGGAAACATTTGATTAACGTTCATTTCGGTTTGCTCCTGGGGGTAGGGGCAGCCTGGGGATCGGCCAGGCTGCCCGGGGTTGTTTACTTGCTCCGCTCAGCCTGGGCCACTGCTGCCCATTGGTTGTATTTTTCGCCCAGGTTCGGCATGGGCTGCCAGCCATATAAACCGCACAGGTAGACTAGCAACGATTGACGCACGCCCCGCACGCAGAGCCGGACCGCCCCGCCGCCCTCTTTGAGCCAGGCCAGGGGCTTGCCGGCCTGGTCACTTATCAGGCTGATTGATTCGCCGCTATGCCAGCTTGCCCGCTCCTGGTAGGACAGGGCCATGCTTAGCAGGTTCGGGGCCGCCGGTTCGGGCTGGGGGTCCTGGTGGACATTGACCAGCTCGTCAATCGGGGCCGTTGCCCATTCGGTAAAGACAGGCCACTTATCGCCGCCCACGAAGGGCCGCCCTTCCAGCGCCTTGACCGTTGCCAGCTTGCGCCCGGATCGCTCGAAGGTGTCAATAATTTCAACGTGCTGATTTTTGAATTGTGCTAAGATTGTCATGGCTTGACCGCTCCTATCGGTCTTGCCCGCCGCCCGGGGTGTTACCAGCACCGCCGGGCTTTGGTTTATCTCAGGTTAGTAAAGGTTCTGATTAGTATAAATAATCTGTATCTATTATATGCCTATTCTGTATAATGTCAAGGGTTTTAGCTAATCGAATAATATATGTTTAGCTTATTCATTCAAAGGGAATAGCCCGTTTTGACGGTCATAAAACGGGGATCGCTCCGCCTGCTATGCGCCTGCTAACAGGCCGGCCACGTTCGCGCGCAAACACGCCCAGCGC
>CAZAGA010000185.1:0-1559 GCA_964484335.1 uncultured Anaerolineaceae bacterium | reverse complement strand
GCTGCCCGAGCGGTCTTGCCAGCCTTCCCCCAGGTTTTCAATCCCCCCTTCCCGGTGCCGCTTTGGTGCCGCTTTGGTCCCGCTTTACAGTTTTGATCGGGGATTATTTTTTTTGACACGCAGCCCGCGCGCTTGCCGCCCCTTTGGTAAAACTTTCACGCGCCCCCCGGGGTCAGCTCTGATAACCTTTGCTTGTCTCAGGTTGCTTGTCACCATAGCGCCAGGCTGCCAGGTCAGGCGGCCATGCGCGCGGGTTAGGGGTGGACCAGCGCCCGCGCGCCCAGGCTTTCAGCTCGTCAATGGTCCAGCCTTCCCCCAGCAGGGTTGCCAGCTTGCGCCCCCAGCCAGCCAGCTTGGGCCGGTATCGCCCGTCATGATCGGGCAGCAGCAGCCGGGCCGCTGCCAGTTGAGCCAGGTTATCAGCACTTAAACCGCTTTGCGCGCGCAGCTCGTCAGGGGTCAGATAGCCCGGGTAAGGGTCATAACTTAGCAGCTCGTTTATCCGCTCTGCTATGAGCCGGTCATAGTAACCGCCCCTGGGTAGTTTGCTATTATGTCCTTCTAGTAGGAATTGAATATCTTCAGCCGTTGCCCCGGGCATTGTATCCTGCATACCCTGGGCCAGCATATTGTATAACCCCTTATACTTGCCCGCCTCTTGCGCGCTTGTATAGGTCAGGTTGTAGCAATGCCTACAACCAAAATAACTACCGCCTGGGGGTAAATACAGCGCGCCCACGCGCCGGCCACAGCCAGCCAGGGGACAAGTAAACCAGTATCGCCGCGCCCCCCAGGGTGTCAGGGTGAAGGTAAGGGGGATCGGATAATCATAGTCAGTCTTTACGCCGGCCCGGTCAGTCAGTGTATACATGAGCCGGATCGCCTCGGGGTGATCGTTTCCGATTATCGCAAAACTGATTGAGCCGGAAGGCCGCCCGCCCCGGGTCCAGCTCATACTACCCCGGCCAGCGCACAGGTAGGGAGTAAGCGCGCTCATGGTCAGCTTATGGCAATTTTCTACAGTTGTTTTCTTTGTGTGCAAGGCCCAGCGCCCCGAGCCATAACCGCCCATGTGCTACCCCTTATTCCAAAATCATCGGTAAATACCATCAATTCCCAAGATAAAACCATATTGCACAAAAAAGCGTAAATATGGTCTTAGGATCGTTTATAGGGTTTTTTCGTGCAATATTCCGCCAAAATGCGCCGCTTTTCGCAGCCTGGGCCATTCTACGGGCCGCCTGGTCAATTCTCATAGTCACTTAGGGGGAAGGATCGCCCATTATGGCTATAAGCATTGTCAGCCGGCCGGTCAGCTATTTCAGGATCGCAGTCACATAGCCCCCCGGACCATAGCGCGCAGTAGTCATCATGATAAACGTCTATGATTTTCACCTGTCCGGGCTGGGGTGGTTTTAGCCTACTAGTATTTAACAGCCAGGTTATTTTGATTTGATGGTTATGCCGCTTTCGTTTGCTCATGCTTTGCTCAGCTCCACGCCGGCCGGATCGCCCAGCCGGTCAAGGTTGTATTTCAGCCATTCCCACAGATCGCCGCC
>CAZAGA010000184.1:0-6811 GCA_964484335.1 uncultured Anaerolineaceae bacterium | reverse complement strand
TCATGGGCGATCCGACCGCAATTGGCGACTACCCGGATGCCATGGACAACTATGACCTGGTCCCGTCTGGCCTGATCAAGCTGATCAAGCAGAACTTCAACGCTGGACTGGATCACGCTGGGGTGGATATCGGCCAGCCGACATCCTTCTTTGTCGGCAGCGCGCTGAACCTGTGTCCATTGGACCCTGAACAGGAAATTAAAAACCTGCATCGCAAGCTCAAAGTAGGAGCTGATTTTTTGCTCACCCAACCAGTTTACCAGCCTGAGCAGGCCAAGGCATTCATCGAAAGCTACACCGACAGGTATGGTCCAATCAGCGCTCCAATCCTGGTTGGCGTACTACCACTCTATGGCGTACGCCATGCCTCTTTTCTCAACAACGAAGTCCCCGGAATCACCATTTCTGAGGAAACCATGCAGCGCCTGCGCCAGGCAGGCGAACAGGCTCCCCAGGAAGGGGTCAGGATCGCCCTGGAACTGATCGAGCAAATGAAATCCTGGGCTAGCGGGATTTACCTGATGCCACAGTTCAGCCGCTTCGACCTGGCTGCTGAAATTATCGAAGGCTGTCGATCGGACTCTGCTCAATCCTCCGGCTAACCTGCTCCGGCGAAGCTTCCCATAATCCTTCAATCCACCAGGTAGCTCCAGCCTGCTCCCAGGCCTGGAGTTGTTCTTGTTTTTGTTCGACTGACAAGCCAAGCGTGCTTCCCGTTACGACAATATCAAATGGCGTGGTGGTTCGCCGATTTTCGTTGACAAAGATTGTCAAAGCGCGAATATCTGCCGTGGTGACCGGTGAAGCCTGGCCTTCCTGGCTTATTTTTTCAACAAACACCCCATCCGCCTTGAGAACACGTTGCATGGAGGCCTGGCGTGGCCAGTGACCTACCACCCACAACGGGATACGCGGTTGCTGCACAGGTTTCGGGGGGTAATACTGCTCATCTACCTGGCTTAGCCTGAGATGGTAATGCTTCCCGTCATAATCAAACGGCCTGGAGCGGTAAAGCAAGGTCAGGATATCGATCGTCTCATCCAGCATTTCGGCCCGAATTTTCGGAGCGGTGACCTCATCCGGAAAGCCTTGCCAGCCCATCCAGGTTGCGCCTGTCCCCAACCCCAAGATCAGGCGCCCATCCGACAGGTGATCGAGGGCGACGGACTCGCTGGCTAACTTCCAGGGCCGGCGCAGTGGCACCGGGACAATCATCGTCCCCAGACGGAGACTCCGGGTGAGCACTGCCGCTGCAGCCAGGCATATCAGGGGATCCTCACACCAGATTGCATCACCCAAAAAGATGCCGTCCCAACCGGCTTCTTCCGCCTGTTGTGCCCACTGAGCGACCGCTTTTGCCGAACTGTACGGAAAGGCCAGGCCGAATTTCATGCTTAACTCCGTAATTTTGCGCCTAACTCGGTTTCCAAACGGCGGATAATCCGGTTGCGAAGCTGCAGAATATCCTGATCAGTAAGCGTGCGATCTGGCGCCTGGTACGTCAGGCTGTAGGCCAGGCTTTTCTTCCCAGTCCCAATTTGCCCACCACGGTAGACATCAAACAGCGCCAGCCCGGTCAACAACTTTCCACCAGCCTGGCGGATCACCTGCTCGACGCGATCAGCGGGCAGGTCTTCATCGAGGATTATCGCCAGGTCTTCCAATACCGGCGGATAAGCCGAAACCGGTAGCACCGTATATTGTTCAGGGATCGCCTCAAGCAGGGCTTGCAAGTTTAGATCAGCGAAGAGCAGCGGGGTCTCTAGCAAATCATAATTCTGGCGCACGCGCGGGTGCAACTCACCAATCACTCCCAAGGAGCTGCCGCCAGCCTCGGGGGACAACAGCAGGCGAGCGGTTTTTCCAGGATGAAAACTGGGATGTTCAGCCGGTTCGTAGCGCACTCCCGCCAGGTGCAATCCGTCCAGCAGCGCGTCAATTATGCCCTTTAGATCATAAAAATCCACCATGGATTGATCGGCTGCTTGCCAGTGGGCAGGTTCGCGGGGTCCAGCCAACAGGATCACCAGCCGCGCCTGTTCATCGGGCAGATCACCATCCTCCGAAGAAAGGAAGACCGGGCCGATTTCAAACAGGCCCAGGCGTGGGCGTAGCCGGACATTTCGCTCAACGATCTCAAGCATGCTGGAAAGCAGGCTATGGCGAAGCACATTCCGGTCAATCGCAATGGGATTCGCCAACTGCACATAAGGCTTATTATCAACTTCTGCGCCCGGTGGCAGCCGGCGAGCTTCCCGCTCCGGCGAAGTCAACCGGTAAGTGACAATTTCCTGGAGTCCGAGCGAGACCAGCAGGTCGCGGACCCGTTCTTCTTTTTCCAGGGCCGGGTTGTTGCGCTGCGGCGGTAGCTCATCATTCATGCGCGATTCCGGAATCCGGTCATATCCGTAAATCCGGGCGATTTCTTCCATCAGGTCCGCCACGCCGGTCAGGCCGGTTCCGATATCCAGGCGATGGTCGGGTGTCCTGGCAGACAGGCTAGCCAGCCCCACTTCCACTTCAAATTGTAACCGGCGCAGCAAATCGGCCATCTCTGCCAGGGTTAAGCCAATTCCCAGCCAGCGGCGAACATCCTGCGGGCTGATTTCCAGTTGCGGGTCTTCGAATGGAAGAGGATATTGGTCGACCAGGCCCTGGGCGACAACCCCTCCGCTCCACTGGCGCATTAAGTCAAGGCAGCGCAGCACACCGCGCGGCGCCAAAGCAGGATGGACGCCGCGCGAGAAGCGGTAGCCCGCCTCCGAATTCATCCGTAGAGCTGCCATCGTCCGGCGAATATTGATAAAGTTCCAGGCTGCACCTTCCAGCAGGATATTGTGGGTATTGGCATTTACTTCTGACTCTGCCCCGCCCATCACCCCAGCGATCGATAGCGCCCCGGCGGTATCGGTAACCAGCTCAGTGAATTCGTCCAGGTTGTGTTCCACGCCATCCAAAGTAGTCAGCTTCTCACCTGGCTGGGCCGTACGGGTGATAATCGTCGGCGGCTTTCCACCAGCGCGTCCCACCAGGATATCGTAATCGAAAGCATGCAGCGGCTCGCCCACTTCCAGCATGGCGTAATTCGTGGCGTCCACGATATTATTGATCGGGCGCATCCCGGCCAGGCGCAGGCGGCGCTGGACCCAGTAGGGGCTGGGTTTAATTTCAGCCTTCTCAATCAAGCCCAGTACAAAGCGTGGATTGAGCTCTGCATTCTCAATCCGCAGCCCGGCCCTACCCTCTATCGACGGGCCATTGGATTCGATCCTCTCCGGCAGCCGGCGCAGCACTTGCCCAGTCAAAGCAGCGATCTCACGCGCCACACCAATCATGTTGGCAGCGCGGGCAATGTTGGGGATAATGCTGATGTCAAAAACTGCATCGCCCATATATTCGACCAGCGGCATGCCTGCTGGCGCATCATCATCCAGGATGATAACGCCCTCGTGCTCATCAGAAATGCCAAGCTCTTTCTCCGAGCAAATCATTGAATATGATTCCACACCGCGAATTTTCGCTCGTTTCAGCGTGGTCAGCACCTGGCCAGGTTGATGCCCGTCATAAATCTGGGCACCTTCTTTGGCATAAGCCACCTTCAGCGGGCGCTGCAGCGGGCCAATTCCCTTGTAGGGATACAAGTTAGGCGCGCCAGTCAGGACAATATGCTCCTGCTGTCCATCATCCAACCGGCATAACACCAGGCGGTCTGCATTCGGGTGCGGCATTACTTCAAGCACACTGGCGGTGACAATTTTCTCCGGGTTCCATGCCAAGCCAGTTACATTCACTTCCAGCCGGCTGCTGTGCGTCTCCACCGCCTGATCCGGCAAAGGCAGCCCAATGTAATGAATGCCTTCAACTTCCAGGCCAGCCAGGGTTAATAAACGAGCCAGCTCAGGCAGCGAGAGGTTGATATCAACAAATTCTTTAATCCAGGATAAAACAACTTTCATGAGAACCTCACAGTTCGAGTGATTAGGTAACTCAAGGAATAATTTGGTTAAAACTGCTCTAAAAACCGCACATCGTTCTGCCAGAAATAACGAATATCCTGGACGTGGTATTTGAGCATCGTAATTCGTTCCGGGCCAAGGCCAAAGGCAAAGCCAGAGAAGCGCTGCGGGTCGTAGCCGCCATTCCGCAGAACTACTGGATGGACCATACCGCAACCAAGAATCTCCAGCCAACCGCTACCGCCGCACACGCTGCAGCCCCTGCCATGGCATAGGAAGCATTCAATATCCATCTCAGCGCTGGGTTCGGTGAACGGGAAATAGGAAGCCCGGAAGCGACTGCGTACATCCTGCCCAAACATCCGCCGGGCAAACTCGCTCAAGGTACCCTTCAGATCTGCAAAGGTGATCTGCTCGCCAACCGCCAGTCCTTCCACCTGGTTGAATTGGGTTTCCTTTCGAGCACTGACCTGCTCATAGCGAAAGACCATTCCCGGCAGGATTACCCGGATCGGCGCTGGCGCCTGCTCGTGCATCACGTGGATCTGGCCCGGCGATGTATGCGTCCGCAGCAAAATGCCCGGGGTGGTGGTGTGGAAAGTATCCCACATGTCACGCGCCGGATGGTAGGCCGGGATATTCAGCAGCTCGAAGTTGTACTCGTCGTTTTCCACTTCGCGCGAGCGATAAACCTGGAAGCCCATTTCCGCAAAAATGGCATAAATCCGGCGCAAGGTTTGGGTTGCCGGGTGCAATCGGCCTTGCCGGCGCTGTCGCCCGGGTAGTGTGACGTCCAGGCGCTCGGCTTCCAGGGCGCTCTCGAGCGCAGCCTGGTGCAAGCGCTGCTCTTGCTCGGCGTAAGCTGCTTCCAGCGCCCGCTTGACCTCGTTGGCACGCCGGCCAATCAGCGGGCGTTCTTCCTTTGCCAGGGCGCCCAACCGGTCAAAGGTAAGCATTAGTGGCGCATTGCGCCCCAGGTAAGCCACCTTCCAGCGCTGCAGCGCTTCTTCGTCCTGGATCGCCTGCAGGGTCTGTAGGCCTTCCACCTCAATCTGATTCAATTGTTCAAGCATCCATGCCTCCTGATAAAAAAAGTTCTCATCCCTCATGGGACGAGAACAATCATCTCGCGGTACCACCCACGTTCGCCACCCCTGTGGCGCACTCTTCAGCCAGCGGCTCATCCAGAGCGATTGGCTTCTCCACTAACGTAGGAGTGACGTTCCAGACTACTAACTGCAATTGGCAGCGCAGCATTCACCCAGACAGCTCGCGAGGGAACTTCGTTCTGCTTCTACCTGGCGGGGGTTCCAGTCTATGCCCACCGCCTCCCTGTCGGTCTCCACCGAACTACTTTCCTCGGTCACAGCCTTTACGTTTCAGTTGTAGAACTAATTATCCGCAGAAACAAATTTCTGTCAAGGCCGGGACAGGCTTCGAAATTACCATTCACCGGGTGCGCGTTTCGATTCCCGGCTGGTGATCACCCGCCCCTGCAAATCAACCACGTGCGTATCATCCAGGACGGCCTGGTATAAGCGTACCTTGCGATGAAGCGTCTGGACCGCCTGCTGAACCTGGGCATAGGTCAGCCGGCCCTCCCGATATTGCGTCTTAACCCGGTACATTTCCTGATCGGCTTCGTTGAGCAACTGCTGGATATCCTGGCTTGCCTCGGGATTATCCGGATAAGCCCGGGCAAGTTTTTCCCAACCGCTGAGAAAACCATCTAGTTCCCGCTCCATTTGCAGGATCTCTGCTTGATCCCGGTTGCCCTGTTCAATCAACTGTTTTAAGCTGGCTGCCAGCGATTGGTATTCACGTGCCAGGTCACCCAAGCGCTTGACCAGCTCAATGGCCTTGACTGGCTTCTCCCTCAGCGCCGACCAGCTCACCTCCAACTGGCCCAATGCCCTAAATTCAGTCTCAGGATTGACCGCTACTGGCGGCCAGGCATTAGCCTGGCGCAACCAGTTATTAGCTGTATTCACCTGATCCTGGACTTGCTGGCGCGCCTGGCTGGCTGTAGTATAGGAATCCACCACTGGCTTTTCCAGGTCTTGCAGCGCCTGGCTGGTCGCCGCACAGGCCTGGGAATACTCGCTGCGCCGCTTATACTCCAGCACCAGGGCTTCCAGGGGAAAGTTAGCTTTCTGACCATAAGCGCTACCATACGGCTGTCCGGTGGATAGAAGGCGGCGCGCTTCTGCGACCTGCCCATCATCCAGGGGGGCAATCGAGTCCAGGCGGGTCAGCGTAGCGGTAAGCTGGTTTGCCTTAGCCTGGTTATCCAGGCTGAGCTGGTCTAGCCAGCTGTTCAAGCCTTGCTCGATCCGCGTCGTCAGTCCCAGGGCCTGGCGCGCTTTTGAGTCTACCGTCCCTTGCTGGCGTTGGCTCAATTCCCCCAATTGTTTTTCGATTTGTTTTTGAAAACGCTCGATTTCTTGTCCGGCCAGCCTGGCCAGGATTGGGTTGCTCTTAATGAGAAAGCCAACCTGGGCCAGGTTTTTCTGCGCTGTTTCAAGAATCTCACGGGCCTGAATCTCCGCGGTTTTCAGCGCTGCCAGACGCGCCTCAATCGCATTCACCCTTACTCGCAGTTCCTGGTAAAGCTGTCCGATCTGGATGGCTTCTTGCAATCGTTGGGCTAACTGGGTTTCAGCAATCCCATCGCCCGGACGACCCATCCCCAGGCGCTGCAACCCATCGGTAACGGAACGCAGGTCGTCTGGCAAAAGCTGTACGGCATCGGCGCGCGGCCAGTTATCCGGGTGATACTCGCGAATCTGCTGAAACACTTTCGGCGCGTTCTGCGCCCAGAGCAGCGCCTGGCTCAGCTCAGAGCCCTCCAACAG
>CAZAGA010000183.1:0-6855 GCA_964484335.1 uncultured Anaerolineaceae bacterium | reverse complement strand
GCTTCGACAAAGTCGCAATCGAAATAGTTATAGGCAAACACTGAGCAGCCCACCGGGGCAACGCCGATCGTCTTTTCGCGAATCTCCATCTCGTCCAGCACCTCTGCGATCATGCGATGCGCCACGCCATGCGTACAGCCTGGGCAGTAATGCGTCGCAACCTCGGCCAGGGCTTCAGGACGGGAGTAAACCACTTGAGCAGGTGTAGTGACAACCATAAGCCAACGCCTCCAAATTAATTCTGTGCAACCTTGAACCGTTTCAACCAGCTTCGCCGGGGATCCCCGCCGGCAGTCAGGGGTTCCTGCGCCAGGCGCTGGATCTCATCCAGGATTTCATCGGGGAAGGGGACCATCCCGCCCAGTCGCCCATAAAATTCAACCGGCACGCGCCCTTTGGCCGCCAGCATCACATCATCCAGCATCTGCCCGGTGTTCATCTCCACCACCAGGAAAGCGCTGACCTGTGGCAGCAGCTCCTCGATTTGGGCGTACGGGAACGGGCTAAGCGTGATTGGGCGCAGCAAGCCGACCCGCATGCCATCCGCGCGCGCCGCCCGCACTGCTGAAAGTGCGACCCGCCCGGCTGTGCCAAACCCGATCACAACATATTCAGCGTCATCCAGATAATAGCCTTTATAACGTACCTCGTTATCCTGGATTTCGTGCCAGCGCTTCAAGAGCCGGATGTTGGTAACTTCTTCTTCTTCCGGTTTCAGATAAATTGAGGACAGGATGCGCCGTTCGCGCCCTTCTGCGCCGCCCACTGCCCAATCCGGCAGCTCTGTCTTTAGCGGCTGCATCGGCGGCAGTTCGGCCGGTTCCATCAACTGTCCAATGTTGCCATCCGCCATGATCATCACAATCGAGCGATACTTTTCCGCCAGGTCAAAGGATAGCACTGTCAGGTCAATCGCTTCCTGTACGCTGGCTGGAGCCAATACAATCGGAAAATAATCGCCGTGCCCCCCGCCGCGCACCAATTGGTGATAGTCCGCTTGCGAAGGAGCGATATTGCCCAGGCCTGGCCCGCCGCGCACCACATCGATCAAAACCACCGGCAGCTCGGTCCCTGCGATATAGGAGAGCCCCTCCATCATCAAGCTAACGCCCGGGCTGGAAGATGAGCTCATCACCCGTTTCCCGCTACAGGCCGCTCCATATACCATGTTAACCGCCGCAACCTCACTCTCAGCCTGCAAAAAGGCCCGCCCTAGTTCCGGCATGCGCGCCGACATATGTTCCAGCAATTCAGTTTGGGGGGTAATTGGATAGCCAAAATAAGCTTCCAGTCCAGCCCGGATGGCCGCTTCGGCCATTGCTGTGTTTCCCTTGAGTAATTCTCGCGCCACAGAGTTTCTCCTCTTTACCTGGATGTTGGATTAAGCTGCCGCAGACTTGGCGGCTGCCTGGCTGGCCTTCACCGGCGTCTCCCGATAGACGGTCAGCGCCGCTTCGGGGCAAACCAGGGCGCAGATCGCACAGCCAGTGCAACCATCCTTAAATAAGTAAACCGGATGGTAACCTTTCGCCGTCAATCGTTCCCCCTCCAGAGCCAACACTTCCTGGGGGCAGGCTTCAATACACAACTCGCACCCCTTGCAATATACCTGGCTTACCTCAATCCATCCTCGCACGGGCATAAGAAACCTCCTAAAAGAATCGTTAATCCTGTTCCGAATTCCACCTTTAATTATCCTATTCTCTGCCCGGCGGAGGAAGTGCCACTTGTCATTATCCTTGGAGACAAATATCCTCTATTTCCTAAGGCGCCGGGGTCGGTGTGGCGTTGGCCTGCGCCAGGGCGACCAAAATCGCCTGTTCAGCGTTCGTAAGCGCTTCCGCCGGAGCCGCACCGCCGCGCAGCACCGCTTGCAAAGCCAGGTCCAACGGGCCTAGGTAGAGTTCCATCTCCGGTGCGCTAGGATAACCTGTCCCATTCGCCAGCGCTTCAAAAACCTGCTCCATCAGTAGTTCCTGGTTCGGATCGCTGATGCTGACCCTACTCACCACAGGGATCAGGCCACCCTCCACCAGCAGCGATTGGCTCTCTGGCGATAGAAAATGATCCATGAATTGGCCGACTGCTTCGCGGTCCTCCACCTGGCTCATTGCACTCAAATACAGGTTGGTTGCCTGGACAAAGCCGGCCATCCGGCCGCCTGGGATGCTTGGCCACGGGTCGATGGCCAGGTTACCGCTGCCCAGGCTGGTGGAAAGCTCATTTAGATTCCAGGTTCCATCGATAATCCAGCCTACCCGGCTTTCCTTAAATAGATCGACGTCTCTTTCACTCAGATATTCAGTCGGGCCAGCCAGTGCAAATTTATTGAGTAGATCAAACCAGGCCAGCCCCTGTGGTGTGTTAAAGGCCGGGCTGCCGTCAGCCTGCATCCACTGCCCGCCCAGGCCAACCAGGCTGCCTCCGCTGAAAAACAAGCCTTGTTCCAAATCGGCCCCAATCAGCTCGCCCTGGGTAGCCGCCTTGGCCAGGCCGATTAGCTCGTCGAAATTCTCCGCCTGGCGGTTGATCAAAGCCCGGTTGCGGTACAGCACCACCCCCTGCTGGGCATAGGGCAACCCAACCAGCGCGCCGCGATCGTAAGCCGGGCTGAGCGCCGCCGGGTTGATCGTCGCCAGGAGTGACTCCCCAACCAGGTCACCCAGGTCTTGCAGCCAGCCGGCCCGGTAGAGCTCTGGCCCCCACTCAGCTGGCCCTAACAACAAGTCTGGCCCGCCGCCTTCTAGTACCGCACTCTCAAAACGGATGCGCAAGTTTTCCTGCGGCATGTACAACACATCGAAGAGCACCTCCGGATTAGATGAGGAGAAGTTCTCCAGGATTTGCTCCAGGGCTGGCATGGCCTGCTCGCCCCAGGCATGCCAGATCGTCAGGGTGCCGCGCAGAACTTGCGGCGTGGGCGGCGCAGGCGCAGTCGGCGTCGGAGTGACAGCCGGCTGGGGTAAAGTCGCGGTGGCAGTTGCTACCGGCGTCTCCTGACCGTCGCCAATGCCAAACTGGCTGCAGCCAGACAGCGCCAAGAGAAGTAAAATCACAAACCAGGAAAAGTTCTTCATCGCTTTACCCATGCCGTTCATCCGCCAAATAGATATTCCAAACCGGACGGCAGCTCGTCCCGCCAGGCAGTGTAATTATGGCCGCCGCAGTATTCATGATACGCCGCCGTGTAGCCCCGTTCCTGAAGCAGGCTTGCCATCTGGCGGTTGAAGCTGAGCAAGTACTCCAGGCTGCCCACATCCTGCCAGATTTTCACGGTCTTCCCCTGACCAGCCTCGATCAAGGTATTAACCACAAACTTGGGATAGAAAGCCCCTGACTGGCTGAGCACTTTGCCAAAGATCTCCGCGTGGCGTAGGCCGGTGTACAACGCCATCAGCCCACCCATCGAAGCACCCATCACCCCATATGCGCCGGGCTGCTTTTCAACATCCACCAGCTTCAGCTCGCGCCGGGCGACCGGCAGCAAGTTGAACAGCAAGAAACCCAACGTGACATCGCTGCAGGCATATTCCAGGAATCGATTCTTCTTCCCATTGGCTACCATGGCCAGAGCCAGCGGGCGGATTCGCTTTTGAGCGATCAAGTTATCGAGCATGCGCGGCAGGCTAGCCCGCTTCAGGTAATCCAGCCCGTCGTATACCACCAACAGTGGCGCAGGTTCGGAAACTGGTGGTTGGTAGAAGACCACTTCGCGCTGGAACAAGTTGATCCCGTGGTCCTCACCCCCCAGGAAGTAGCGGCCCGGAATGGTCACCCGCTTAAGCGCGCCTTGTGGCGCGTTGCGCGTCTTCCGCAGCAGGGGCGTTGGCCCAGCCCCGGGCATGTAAAAATAGTTATTGTAAGCGTTGATCCCATTATGAGTCTTGTGAGGATTGCGCGGGTCGAGCACTCGCTTGCCATCCACCAGGTAGGCATACTCGATATAGGCCCCGGTAGGCAGCTTGAGGCTGCAACGCCAGTTCTCGCGGCCGGCTGGCGCAAGCGTAATGGCTTTACCGCCACTCCAATTGTTAAAATCGCCGATCAACTGCGGCGCTCGAGGCCCGTTCCACTCAAAAACGACCGTCTCGCCCGCGATCGTAGGGTTGGTTGGTTTTATGTTCATCCCGCTGATTCTAACCGAAAAACTGCACTTATTAATTAACTGCCAGTCTGGCGACAGGGTAAAGCCTGCCGCCAGACTGGCAGTTAATTACAAGTGAGTGGCTTACTTTCCGCTTTTCGACCTACGCCACAGGAAATATCCCAACCCTGCCACGACCAGGGCGCCCAGGCCGACCGGCAACCAAGGGAAGCCAGCCGGCGCTTCGGCGGCTGGCTCAACGCTGGCAGCAGGCGCAGGCGGCTCCGTCGGGCTGATAACCAGCGGTTCCGTCGGGAGCGGGGCGGTTGTCGCTGTAGGCTCAGGCGCTACGACCGTCGCTGTTGGCTCGGGGACAGTCTGCTTGAGCACAAACACCGCTGCAGTCCGCCCGGGAACTGCCAGGCTGCCGGTTGCCGGGTCAAAAGTTGCCGTCTTGACCAGCTCATCCACTGAGGCCGCCTGGATCGGGTGCAGCTCCAGGTTCAGCCCCTTCAGCGATTCATCTGCAAAGCTGGCCGGATTGGGTTGGGCGTTGAAGGCCACCACGATCTTCTCATAATTCGGATCCAGGTCGCCGCCCTGGGTATCGCCCAGGACCATCACAATCAGCCCCGGAGCGCGCCCTTCGGCCGGCTCCAGGAATTGCACGTGCTGCTTGACCAACTCGCCAGTCTGCAGCCGGAACAGTGGCGAAGATTTCCGGATCTGGAGCATCTCCAGGAAGACAGCCTGCGCAAACTGGATCTCCGCCGGGCCAACCTTCAGGTTGGGATTGTTGAACAGCGCCCGCATCAGGTCCTTCTGGTCGGCCCGGAAGTCAGGCAAGCCCACCGCCCAGTTGTTGGTTTGGTAGGTGAAATCGATCCGGTTGTACCAGTCGCCCGAGTTATAACTGTTGCCATCCAACGATTTCGAACGCAGCAAGTCATCGCCGGCGTGGAAGAATGGGATACCCTGGGAGAAAAGCACCAGGCTCACCCCCAGGTTGTTGATCCGCGCCCGCTCAGTCGCTGTGGCGCTGACCGGTGTCTTGTATTGGATCGCATCGAACAGGGTTTCATTGTCGTGGGCGGAGATATAAACAATCTGCTCCTGCGGGTCGAGCGTGTAACCCGCCGGGGCGCCATTGTAGTCGATCTTGTCGCCGGTCACCCGGTTGCCGCGGTAATCGGTCAGCTCATAATCCTTCAATCCACCAGCCAGCCCGACCATGATCCAATCGGTGGTCTGGAACAAGCGGTATTTCCAGGTGTTCGGCCGCCCGGGCATATAATCATTCGGGGCAGTGAACAGCCCAGTGATAAAGCCCTGCTCCTGAACCGGTGCAAACGGCCCGCCGCCGCGCACGGCGTCGCGCAGGCGATCGTTAAAACTGCCGATCCCACTCCCCGCCAGGTTGAGCTGGGTCGCGTTCTGGCCGCGGGCATTCTTGGCCACCTCGCCGAAGTCCCAGCCCTCGCCATATAGGATAATCTTCGAGCCATCCACGCCGTCTTTTTCGAGCGTCAGCGCATCCAGGGCAGCTCGCACTTTGACCATGTTACCTAGCATGTGATGCCCCATCAGGTCAAAGCGAAAGCCGTCCACCTTGTATTCCTTGGCCCACAGCACGACCGAATCAATCATCAGCTTTTCCATCATCGCATGTTCGGTGGCTGTGTTCTCACAGCAGGTGCTGCGCTCCACCTTGCCTTCGGCGTTCAGACGGTGGTAGTAGCCAGGCACGACCTTATCCAGCACCGATTTAGCGCTCTGCCCGCTGGCATTGGTGTGGTTATACACCACATCCATCACAACCCGCAGACCAGTTTGGTTCAACGCCTGGACCATCTGGCGAAATTCCACCAGCCGTGCCGCACCATTTGGATCTGTGGCGTAGCTGCCTTCGGGGGTTGAATAGTGGAAGGGATCATACCCCCAGTTGAAGCCATCCAGGTCACGGAACGGCTGCAACGCCAGGGCTTGTTCGTCCGAATCGGGCGGCATCGCCGCCAAAAGAGCCGGGTCCACTGTCTGCCAGGTCGATTTGTCTTCATTGATGCTGGCGATATCGAATGCCGGCAGCAGGTGAATATGCGTTAACCCGGCTTGGGCCAGCGATTGCAGGTGCTTCATCCCATTCGAATCAGCCTGCGTGAAAGCCAGGTAGGTGCCGCGCAGCGCTTCGGGGATGCTGGGATCGTTGGCGCTGAAATCACGGATGTGCAGCTCGTAGATCACGCTGTCTTCCGGAGCGGCCAACTCCGGCTTGGCCAGTGCATCCCAGCCATCCGGCTTGAGCGCCGGGTCGGCCAGGTCAACGATCTGGCTGCGCAGGCTGTTGGTCGCCAGGCTGACCGAATACGGATCTGTGACCAGGTTTTTCTCCGCCTGGCCAGTCGCCGGCACATACACTTCAACTTCATATAGGTAGTATTTCCCCAGCCACTCTGGTGTGCCCGCCAACGACCAGACCCCATTGGCCGGGTCGACTGTCATGGGTAAGACTTGTTCTGTGCTGGTTTGCGCGTCGTCAAACAAGTGCAGGCTGACTGAGCGAGCGGTCGGCGCCCAGACCCGCAGCACCGGCACGCCGCTTTCCAGGCTGATCCCCAATGGGCCGTCATAGGAATACAGATCATCCAGCACGCCCGGGATCTGCACCCCACTGGCATCGGTTAGCTTGCCCGCCGCGTTGAAAGCTGCTATGACCACTTGGCCCTTCAAAATTTCTGGGGCTTTGGCTACCCCAGCCGCATCCAGTTTCAGGG
>CAZAGA010000182.1:0-6881 GCA_964484335.1 uncultured Anaerolineaceae bacterium | reverse complement strand
CTTTGGGAAACCGCCAACAACCAGTTTGTCGCTTCCCGCTAAACCACCGGAACCAAAAACATTCGAGAAATTTGCTTCAATCAACCCGAGTTAACAGGAGATTTCCAATGGAAAATCTTAATGGTAAGAACAACGGCCATGGCATTTACAACGTCAACCAACTCTTCGAGCTGGACGAGATGGAAGGACCGGTGCGGCCTTCCAACCCCCAACTGACCGCCGCGCTGGTTGCTGCGCCGCAGGATGCCGCCGACCAGGCGATCGAGTCCTCAATCTGGGAGATGCTGCTCAACCTGGGCGAGGATCCAGAACGCGATGGCCTGCTCAACACCCCGCGCCGGGTGCGCAAGATGTACCGCGAGCTGCTCGGCGGCTATACCACCGACCCGGTGGCGCTGATTAACAACGCTATATTCGACGTGGACTACAGCGAGCTGGTGCTGGTCAAGGACATCGAGCTGCACAGCCTGTGCGAGCACCACATGCTGCCCTTCATCGGCAAGGCGCACGTCGCTTACCTGCCAGATGGCAAAGTGCTTGGCCTGTCGAAGATCCCGCGCATCGTCGATATGTACTCCCGCCGCTTGCAGGTGCAGGAGCGCCTGACCGCCCAGATCGCCGACTTCCTGGAAGAAATCCTTCAGCCGCGCGGCGTAGCGGTGGTAGTCGAAGCCGCTCACATGTGCGCCACCCTGCGCGGAGTCAAGAAAGCCGATACCCGCATGGTCACCCAGACCCTGCGCGGCGAATTCAAAACCAATACCGAGCTGCGCCGTGATATGATGCAGCACATCAACCGCCCCTCCAGCCAGGAGCTCTATTAACCGCCCGATCGGAGAACCAGTTAAGATGACAACTCGCCTGAGCGATCCTGAAATCGAACAATCTGCCGCATCCTTAACCGGCTGGCAGGTGCAGCAAGGGGCCCTGGTGCGCACCTTCCAACTGCCGTCCTTTGCCCATGCGATCCTGATGATCGGCGCGGTGGGCCAACTGGCGGAGGCCGCCGGCCACCACCCCGACCTGGCGCTGCGCGGCTACAACCAGCTGACCATCACCCTGACCACCCACAGCGCCGGCGGGTTGACCGTGAAAGACTTCGACCTGGCGCGCCAGATCCAGGCCATCCCGCAGCGAGGCGCAAAATGAAAACCGCCATCATCACCGGCGCCGGATCAGGGATCGGGCAGGCAGCCGCCTTGCTGCTGGCCAAGGAAGGCTTCCGGCTGGGGCTGGTCGGCCGGCGCCTGGCGGCGCTGGAAGATACTGCTGCCACGTTGCGCCAGGCCGGCGCTGAAAGCTGGACCGGCGCGCTGGACGTGGGCGATGAAACCGCGGTGAATATTTTCGTCTCCCAGGCCGCCAGCCAGTATGGTAAGCTTGATCTGCTGGTCAACTGTGCCGGGATTTTTCAAATGAAATCGTTCGAAAAGACCAGCCGCGCCCTTTGGGATGAAACTCTGAGCGCCAACCTGACCGGCGCGTTTATCTTCTCCAAGGCAGTTTGGCCGTATATTGCAGGCGGCCAGATCATCCATGTCTCCTCAGTAGCTGGCGTCGAGCCTTACGCCGGCTGTGCAGCTTACAGCGCCACGAAATACGGCCTGATCGGGCTGAGCGAAGTGCTGGCGCTGGAAGGTAAAAAACGCTCGATCCGCGTTCATGTCGTCTGCCCGGGGAACACCGAGACGCCCATCTGGGGCGACCAGGCCCCGCCGCAGGTGCAGGCGCGCATGCTGCGCCCCGAGCAGGTCGCAGAGGTCATCCGCTGGCTGGCGATCAGCCCGCCCCAGGTCAGCTTTGACCCCGTCGTCGTCCGCCCGAGCGCTAACCCGTGGGACGCCCGCTAGCCAGAAAGGAAGCAAACGATGTACGACTTTTTCAAGCATGTCGCCCTGGTCACCGGCGGCAGCGGCAACCTGGGCCAGGCCGTGGTGCGGGCCTTCCAGGCCACCGGCGCCAGCGTGGCGGTTTTCGATCACCGCGCCCAGGGCATGGTTGAGCTATTTTCGGACCTCCCCGCGCAAGATCTGTTCCTCGTTCCTGGGGTGGATGTTACCGACCCGGCCGCGGTCGAGCGCGCTGTCGCCGCCACCCTGGAGCGCTTTGGCCGGATCGACATCCTGGTCAACACCGTCGGCGGCTACCGGGCCGGAACGCCCGTACACGAAACCCCGCTCGAAACCTGGGACTTTCTGATGAACCTGAACGCCCGGTCAACTTTCATCATGTCGCGAGCGGTGATCCCAGGTATGCTGGCGGAAGGCCGCGGCAAGATTATCAACATCGCCGCCTCGTCCGCCGTCAAAGGCAGCGCCAACAGCGCCGCCTATGGCGCATCCAAGAGCGCCGTGGCGCGCTTGACCGAGAGCATGGCTGACGAATACAAACGCCTGGGCATCAACGTCAACGCCATCCTGCCGGGTACGATCGATACCCCCGAGAACCGGGCGGCGATGCCCAAGAGCGATTTCAGCCTGTGGGTGACGCCCCAAGACATGGCCCAGGTGGTCCTGTTCCTGGCCTCCGAGGCCGCCAGCCCGATTCATGGCGCGCTGCTGCCGGTTTATGGCAAGAAATAACCCTCCGATCCGCTTTTCATTATTTGCCGCGCTGCTGATCGCGCTGTTGGCCGGTTGCGCTGCGCCGGCCGGAAAGGAACCCACATCGATGGAGCAGCTTCGCTTCCTGGCTTTAGGTGATTCGTACACCATCGGCGAAAGCGTGCCGGCGGAACAGCGCTGGCCGGTCCAACTGGCAGCCCGGCTGCGCGCCGCCGGCCTGCCGGTAGAGGAACCAGTGATCGTCGCGCGCACCGGCTGGACCACGACCGAGCTGCAGGCCGGGATGGCCCAGGCCGGGCTGCAAGGCAGCTATGACCTGGTTTCGCTGCTGATCGGGGTCAACAACCAGTACCGCGGCTACCCGATCGCCGCATATCGCCAGGAATTTCGCCAATTGCTTGCCCAGGCGATCGATCTCGCCGGTGGAGACCCCAGGCGGGTGATTGTGCTCTCCATCCCAGATTGGGGCGTGACCCCGTTTGCCCAGGGCCGGGACGCGGAGAGTATAGCAACCGAAATCGATGCTTTCAATGCGATCAACCGGGAAGAGACCCTGGACGCGGGAGCAGCCTATGTTGATGTGACCCCAGTCTCTCGCCAGGCTGTCAGCCAGCCCAGTCTGATTGCCGGCGACGGGCTGCATCCTTCGGGCGAAATGTATGCCGCCTGGGTGGAACTAGCCCTGCCCAGCGTACTGGCTATGTTCAAGGAATAAGCTTAAGAGGCCTGGATGGATGATTCTCGAGAATATGCACAATTCCTGGATAGCCAGGACCCCCTGGCCCAATTTCGCACCGCTTTTGTGATCACCGACCCGAACACAATCTACCTGGACGGCAATTCGCTCGGCCGGCTGCCGGTGGGCACGATTCAAGCCTTGCAACAGGTGGTCGGGATCGAATGGGGCGAGCGATTAATTCGCAGTTGGACCGACCGCTGGCTCAACCTGCCCAACCAATTAGCAGCCAGGCTGTCCAGCCTGCTCGGTGCGCAACCAGATGAAGTCTACTTTAGCGATTCGACTTCGATCAACCTGTTCAAGCTGGCAGTAGCCGCGCTGCGAGCCCGCCCAGGGCGGCGTAAAATCATCAGCGATGACCTGAATTTCCCTTCCGATCTCTACATCTTGCAGGGAATCATCGACTTGCTCGGCCAGGGCCATGAGCTGAGTTTGGTGCATTCCCGCGACGGGATGGGGATATCTATCTCAGACCTGGAACGGGCGATCGACGAAGACACCGCCCTGGTCTGCCTGAGTCATGTTGTCTTCAAGAGCGCTTTCTTGTTCGACATGGAACGCGTGACCCGGCTAGCCCACCAGGCTGGCGCCCTGGTTTTATGGGATCTCAGCCACTCGGCCGGGGCCGTGCCGGTCGAGCTAAACCACTGGCAGGTGGACCTGGCCGTGGGTTGCTCGTATAAGTACCTGAATGGTGGCCCAGGCGCACCGGCTTATCTCTACGTGCGCCGCGATCTGCAAGCTGACCTGGCCTCTCCGCTGTGGGGCTGGTTCGCCGATCGCAACCCGTTCCAATTTGAGCTGAATTTTAACCCCACTCCTGGCATCCAGCGTTTTGCCGCTGGCACGCCGCCGGTGCTTTCGCTGAGCGCAATTGCCCCAGCGCTGGATTTAATCCTTTCAGCAGGTGTTGATCGACTTCGCCAAAAGAGCCTATTACAAGGCGAATACCTGATCGACCTGGCCCAGGCCTGGCTCTTCCCACTTGGCTTCAGCCTGGGCTCGCCCCACCAGGCCGCACAACGCGGCTCCCACGTCTCCTTGCGCCATCCCGAGGGGCAGCGGATCAGCCAGGCAATGATCGAGCCAGCGCCGGGCGCGCTGCGGGTGATCCCCGATTTTCGCACCCCGGATAATATCCGCCTGGGGATCGCCCCGTTGTATAATAGCTTTGATGAGATCCACCGCGCTTTGTGGCGCATGCGCCAGATCGTCTCCAACCGCGAATATTAAGCCCGGTTCACCCCACCTGAAAGTCTCAGCCAGGGCAAGTACCCCTTTCCCGCCCAGGCCTGGCCCCGCCGGGCGCCCACACCCATCTGGCGCTACTCTCCTGCTTTAAGGATCATTCAAACCAAAGGGCAACTCATGGCAGAGGTCAACGAAAACACCCCCCGGCGACTTGGCGTCAAACAGCTCCCCCGCAATGTTTGGGCAGTGGGACTGACCAGTTTTTTCATGGACATTTCCAGCGAGATGGTGATCAACATCCTACCGCTCTTCCTGGCCAATGTCCTTGGCGTCCAGACAGCGATCATCGGCCTGATCGAAGGCCTGGCTGAAGCCACTGCCAGCGTCTTGAAATTATTCTCTGGCTGGCTTTCGGACAAGCTCGGCGGGCGAAAATGGCTGGCCGTCGCCGGGTATAGCTTTTCGGCCATCACCAAGCCCTTTTTCTATTTTGCCAACACCTGGGGATTAGTGGCCGGTGTGCGCTGGGTGGATCGGGTCGGCAAGGGGATCCGTACCGCGCCGCGTGACGCCCTGGTCGCCGACTCGGTCAGCCGAGAGAACCGCGGCCTGGCCTTCGGCTTTCACCGGGCAATGGACACCGCCGGGGCGCTGACCGGGATCTTAATCGCCCTGCTGGTGATCTGGTTGGCGCAACAAAACAGCCTGGCGCTTTCGAAGAACAGCTTCCAAAGCGTGGTGCTAATCAGCCTGCTGCCGGCCTTCCTGGCAGTGCTCTCGCTGGTGGTTGGCGCCAAGGACGTGCCGGTCAAAGGGCAGCGCGCAGCGCCGCGCTTCTCGTTGCGTGGCATGGGTACGCCATTTCTCATCTTTCTGGCGATCGTCAGTATTTTCACCCTGGGGAATTCGTCCGATGCCTTTTTGATCCTGCGAGCCCAGAACCTGGGCGTCTCGGTGACCGGCATCCTGGTCATGCTGGCGATGTTCAACCTGATTTATTCGTTGATCTCAACTCCAGCCGGCTCGCTCTCAGACCGCATCGGCCGCCGGCGGCTGATCATCGGCGGCTGGCTGGTCTATGCGGCAATCTACCTGGGCTTTGCCTTTGCCCGCCAGGCCTGGCAGGTCTGGGCGCTATACGTGGCTTACGGGCTGTATTACGGCCTGGCCTACGGCACGGCCAATGCCCTGGTCGCCGACCTGGTGCCTGAGAACCTGCGCGGCACCGCTTACGGCACCTATAACGCCATCATCGGCTTGCTGGCTTTTCCTGCGTCGTTCATCGCCGGGTTGCTCTGGCAGGGTATCGGCGGCTGGAATGGGTTTGGCCCCTCGGCCCCGTTTTTATTCGGTGGCAGCCTGGCCCTGTTGGCTGCCTTCCTGATGGCCACCTGGATGCCAAAAGCCTCTATACAGCCTGAAAGAGAATAACAAGCAAGCCCATCTCATAATGGGTCCAATTATTGGTAAGAAATGGAGATCCGATGAAACGCTTTTCCCTTTGTATTGGTGTCATTTGTCTACTACTGAGCGGTTGTGCGCAGTCGAACGACTCTTTGACCCCCACCCAACCGAGTCTTCCTACCCAGGTAATCCAGACCTCCCCCACTTTGACCGGGGCCGTTATCGCTGCTCCCACTCTCGAAATGATCACCCCAACAGAAATGTCCCAGGCCGAGCTAGGACCGTGCATTAATGCCTACTTCCCGGTGGTCGACGGCGCAACTTGGGTATATGACATCGATGGCGCCTCCCAGGCCGTCCACACGCTGAGCATTGATGATGAAGACAGTTTCCATATCGCCATCGTAGGCGGAGATTCTACCGCAGTCCTGGAAGGTCGCTGCAGCCAGGAAGGGATTATCCTTCTCGAGGCAGGGATGGAGGGCGACTATTTTACCGACTCCGGGACTTCATCGACCAATACCGATTACCAAGAAGGCGTTACGCTGCCCAACAACTTGAAAGTGGGCGACGCATGGACACAGGTAACCGGCCTTACCGGAGATTCTGGCGAAATAAGCCTGGAAGCACGGGTGATCACTAACTATAATGTGATCGGCAAAGAGACCATCACTGTACCAGCTGGTACTTTTGAAACGCTGAAAATTGAACAACGCGCCTCGATGGTCATACAGGGTAAAGAAATCCTGACCGATGGACTCCTGTGGTACGCACTCGGGGTTGGAAACGTCCAGACGGAGACCGGTCTGGGCGGCGGCGAGAAGTATTTGGTGCGCCTGATTTCTTACGATATCCCATGAAGCCTTTGGTCTCAACTCTTGACAGGCAATGGTTTCTCGCTATAATTGAAAAAGATTTTCACATTCAATATGGAAACGATCTCACCCCAACACTTACGTGAAGAATGGCTGGAGCAACTGCAG
>CAZAGA010000181.1:0-6885 GCA_964484335.1 uncultured Anaerolineaceae bacterium | reverse complement strand
GACCTGGTAAACGCGACTCACACCGCTTTCCCCGATCAGGCGAATGACCTTGAACTGATTCAGCAGCTCAAAATCTGGCATCCAGGCAGTGATTGGTTGGGGGAACCTCTCACCGGCACGATCTTTCCGGGCGGTATCATTTTCGAGGGCGGCTTTCCTCTGACAACGAGGGCAAAGATATTCGCGTTCCCAAGGGGTCTCAAATTCGTTGCCACAAGACGGGCAAATATGGGTATAGTCCATCTTATTTTCTCCCGGCAGCCAACTCTTCCAGCCTCCGCCGCACACCCTCCGGTCGCAGCCAGCCGTAGCCGGCGCAACCGAGGGTGTAGAGCAGACGCTGGAAATCTTCTTCTGACCAGGTGGGTTTACCACGCCGGGTGAGGGCTAGGATTATTTCTTCCTCAATAGGCTCACAGTCTTCTGACTGTGGAACTGCAAAGGGAGTCTGCTGGGTGAGGAAGATTTCCAAATATGGCCGGGCGTCGTCATCCCAATCGACCGGCTCTTTATCCTCAAAATCCCAATCCAGAGCCCACAACTTGAGGGTTCCACCACCATCCTCGTAGAATGAATAACTATCAAGCGATAGTGCATAACGCCCATCGGCGCTTATGTGGACGGATCTGATCCTTACCGAATGCCCCTCGAAGGTCCGCAGGCAGCGCCCACTGGACAACTCCCATAACTTGACCGTCTTGTCGCCACTGCCCGATAAAGCATAACGACCGTCAAAACTCAGGCACACAGACGACACACCAGTGTTGTGTCCCTCTAGGGTGCGCAGGCACCGCCCGCTGGCCAATTCCCACAGCTTGAGTGTCTTGTCACTGCTGCCAGACAATGCATAGCACCCATCCGTGCTCAGACAAACGGAGGACACAAAATCCATATGCCCTTCGAAGGTGCGCAGGCACCGCCCGCTAGCCAATTCCCACAACTTGAGCGTCTTGTCACTGCTGCCAGACAATACATAACACCCATCACCGCTTATGTAAGCAGATAACACAGAGTCTGTATGTCCTGTAAAGGTACGCAGGCAGTGCCCAGTTTCAACATCCAATAGCATAAGCGCACAGGCTGATTCCGCAATTAAGGCATAACGGCCATTAACACTGAGACACATTGGACAATTAATATTATATTTATACCCCTTGAAGGTATGCAGGCAGCGCCCACCTGGTAATTCCCACAATTTGAACTCGCCCTCCGAACTGCCGGAAAGGGCGTAACGCCCGTTGCTGCTCATGCTGATGGCATCAACAGCATTATGAGGTTCGTTGAAAATACGCAGGATACGTCCGCTGGGTAATTCCCATAAAGTTAGCCTGGCATCCGAGCGACCGGTGGATAGCACGTAATTTCCGTCTTTGCTCATCGCTGCTGCTCTTACCGGGTTTGTATATTCATCGAAAGCGCCGGTTTCCCAGCCTGCCTGAAACGATCGGCGTGGTAAACATGAATATAATCGAAACCACAGGTCCAATATATTTGCGGCGCGTTCGTAACCGGGTTGGGAGCGTGCTCGCCGGGGGTGTTTAGCTGCTGCTGCTGGTTGACCGTTTTCAATAAAATGCAACGCTTGTGTGAAGGCCTGCTCGAAAATCACCTGGCTTGAAAGCAAATCCTGAGTGACTTGAATACGAGACAGCCAAAACGGCATAGCCGGTTGGTTCATGCCCAACTGCAGTACCCACAACTTGATGTTCTGGTATTGGTCCCCAGCAATTACATAACGCCCGTCAGCACTAAGAAACACTGATTCTACAGCGTTGAGTTCATTAAACCCACCCAAGCAACGCCCGCTCTCGGCTTCCCATAATTTGACCCCCGCGCCTCCTGATAACGCATACCGTCCATCTGCGCTCAGGAAAACAGAGAGCACCTCTCCGGTATGACCCGTAAATGTGCGCAGGCGGTCTCCACTTGCCACGTCATACACACCAAGGTCGCTTCCTCCCACCAGAGCAAAACGCCCGTCAGTGCTCAGGCATACACTTTCCACACCTTCCACATTTCCTCCAAATGTACGCAGGCAGCGCCCGCTGGCAACCTCCCACAATTTGAGTTCACCGCGTCTAGACCAGAGTTTACCCCCACTGTGGACATTATCGCCGCCAGATAGGGCATAACTTCCATCAGCGCTCAGACAGACCGAGTTCACGCTATCCAGGTGGCCTTCAAATGTACGCAGACAGCAACCACTCTCAACATCCCACAGCTTTAACGTCTTGTCGTCGCTGCCCGAAAGAGCACTACGCCCATCAGCGCTCAAGCATATTGAACGCACAGCCTTCGTGTGCCCCTTTAATGTGTGCAGACAATGCCCATTCTCTATATCCCACCATTTTAGTGTTGTGTCCAAGCTTCCTGAGAGCGCATGTCTTCCATCAAAACTCAGGCATACAGACTGCACACCAGAGGTGTGTCCCTCTAGGGTACGCAGGCATCGCCCGCTTTCTACTTCCCACAGCTTGATTGTGCTATCATCGCTGCCAGAAAGTGCAAAGCACCCGTCGAGGCTCAGGCACACTGACTCAACAATAAAAGTGTGCCCAACAAAATTGCGTGAGAGCGGTTTAGAATTTGCCAACCAGCCATTCAGTTGATTCGAAACAGTGAGCACCTCCAAACGACCTGCATCGGGGCTTTTTATATTATTCAGTTCCTCGAAGGCTGCCGAATAATCTCGACGTTCGATCTGCACCAGGCTAGACAGGTAAGCGAGGAGCCAATCGTCAGGATGGGACGAGCGGATTTCCTGCATACGAGTTAAGATGGTTTCATCAGTAATGCCGGCGTCTCGCCATTGGACCAGGCTCTGGTTGTAAGTAGCGCCAGGGTGATGTGGATCCAATTTCAGAGCAACGGTCCAGGCAACCATCGCCTCCTCTTTTTTCCCTAGTTCGAGTAAGCTGAGTGCCTTATTATTTAGGCTATCGGCGCGCAGGTTAACCGCCTTGGGCATTGGGCGCGAGTACGCCTGTCCAGTCTCCTGCTGGTAGATCGCCTGCAGGCGTCCGGCAATCACCAGCATATCCTTTGGGCGTTCAGACGGTTCGTGCTGAAAGCAATTCCGCAGTAACTCTGCCAGCGCCTTTGGCATGGGCGGCGGGCCGGGCACCTGGGCTCCTTCCTCTGAAAAGCCTTCCAGAACCTCTGCAGCAGCCTCGCCATACTGCCAGAATATTTCTCCGGCAAACATCTCCAGGATGGATACAGCCCAGCTCCAGATATCGGTGTGGATCGATAACCGGTCCCGGTGGGCTTGCTCGGGTGAGCGAAATGCCTGGGTGCCCCCGGCGGTGCTGACCAACACGCCTATTCCCCCAACCGCATGATCGCTGCCCGGCGGCAGGCGTCGCGCCTTTGCCAGGCCAAAGTCAGTCACCTTGGCAACCCCGTCGGGCGTCATCAGTACGTTGCCCGGCTTGACATCCTGGTGCACCAGCCCTTGCTCATGCGCGTACCCCAGTCCCCAGGCAAACTGGATGACGATGTCCAATATGCGCTCCAGGGCCACAGCCGATCCGCCCGCATATAGCTTGCGCTCTTCGCCTTCAATCCAATCCTTCAAGCTACCTCCCTCCGCCAGCTCGGCAAAGGTGTGCGGAAAGCCATCAATATTGCGCACGTAATAACAAGAAACAATGTGCGGATGTAAGCCTAGATTGATCCATTTCTCGGCCTCTTCGATAAAGGCTTGTTTAGATGACTCTTCCAGGTTCAGCGAGCGCTTGACTGCCAGGTACACATTCCAGGCACGATGGTGGACACGATAGACCTTGCCAAACCCGCCCTGGCCGAGGACGGCTTTAACTTCATAGGTATCCAGGATGACCTCACCAGGCTGCCAATCGGACCCAGTGCCAGGCTCTCCTGACGGTTGTAACTCAACACGTGGCATTTCGGTGAGGACCACAGGGGCTGCCAGCAGGGCTTCCGGCGGGCCGCCACAGGCAGGGCAAAGCAGCACATCTGGATTTGCGGGATCAAATATCTCGCCGCAAGAGATGCAGAATTGGGTTCCTTCAGTCATTTCGGCCTCGTTCGGCAGCCATCTCTTCCAGCCTCCGCCGCACACCATCCGGTCGCAGCCAGCTGTAGCCGGCGCGGCGCAGTAGGTGAATCAACTGCTGGAATTCCTCCTCGCTCCAAAACGGTTTTCCGCGTCGGGTGAGGGCCTGCTTGATTTGTTCTTTCGTTGGTGTACCTGTCTTGGGAAGCATGGCAGCATAAGGTGTCTGTTTCCTCAGGAAAGCATCCAAATAGGCTTGAGCCGCTAGATCCCACTCAGAAGGTTCTTTTTCTTCGAGCTCCCAATCCAGAATCCAAACGCCGATGGTTTCGTCTCTACTCGCCGCCAGTGCGAATTGCCCATCATAACTGAAACCCACCGAGGCGACCGACTCGCCAGGGCTGGAAAAGCTATAGAGACATTGCTTATTGAACACATCCCAAACCCGGATCTCCCGGCCGCCGCCAGAGATCGCAAAACGGCCCTCGGGGCTCATGTGTACCGCCTCAACCGTGTCATGATGACCTTCTAAGACACTCAAGCAGGTCCCTTCTGGGATTTTCCAGTAACGGAGGGTGAGATCGCTGCTGCCGGAAAGGGCGTAGCTTCCATCCTGGCTCAGGCAGATTGAATTCACGTCTCCTTCGTGCCCGGTTAATATGCGCAGACATCGCCCAGTGTCAAGTTTCCACAAACGAAGCGTGGAATCTAGGCTTGTAGAGAGCGCGTATTGACAATCAGCAGTCAGTGCTACGTCAGTCACAGCATCCTGATGTCCCTTCAGCACCCGTAATACTCTCCCGGAAGAGACATCCCAAAGACGCAAGGTTTGGTCGCTGCTGCCAGTGATCGCCCAACGTAGGTCCTGACTCAATTCCAGGCAATTCAGTGGATACATGTGGCCTGGATAGGTCTCCAAGGTGTAGCCGGTTTCTTCCTCCCACTCATCATACATACCAGTTTGTTCAAGAGCGTGGCGTTCTGCCAACCAGGTTTCAAATCGACGGATGCAGCGACCATTTGATAGATCCCATAGTTTCAACTTCTCTTGCTCGTCACGGCTTCCAGACAGGATGAACTGGCCATCGGCGCTCCAGGCCAGTGGGTCAGCTACATCCTGGCTAAATTTTCGGAGGATCTTTCCGCTGGGAAATTCGAGGCAGACCAGCCGATCAACCAGGTTACGATCCTTTTGATAAACTAGCAGGCTCGAGCTATTGGGAGAAATCTGCAGCTTCAGTAAAAAACCAGGCAAGCTGGCAGCATTCCAGCCGCCGCGCAGGGTATGTTTAGGCAAATGCTGATATAAAGTCGCCCAGGCCTGCAAGGCCTGCATATCCCGCTCGAAACCTGGCAACGCACGTGCATACCGGATGGATTGGGCAGCGCGGCAAAAATCCCGACTGGTCAAGGCACTTTCCGCCTCAACAAGAGCCTGGGTATATTTTTCTTGGGCTTCTGTGGCGTGGGTCGAAGAGGTGATTTGCGAAAGAGCCAGACTTGCCTGATAAACCCGGTCAAAATTATCACCGAGCTGCCAGGAATAAATCACATTTTGCTGGCAAGCGTAAACAAACCGGTCATCAGGGTGAACACAGATCGAATTAATGCTACGATCGATGGAATTCTTACCGCTGGGAACGTCCAGTTGGCGCCACCAACGGCCATTTTCTACCAACAACAAGCGCACGTGGCCACCGTAATCACCTATCAATATGAAACGCCCATCGCTACTTAATCTAACTGACTCAACATGCATGTGCATGCACTCAAATGTTTTCAGGCATTGATTGCCGACAACATCCCAAAGTCGTACCGTCTCATCCCAGCTTCCAGAGACAAAATAATGGGCATCTTTGCTCAAGTCAGCCGATGAAACCGCACCTTGATGTCCTTCAAAGATACGGAGGCATTCTCCGGTTGCAGTCTTCCATAATCGCAGGTGGAAATTCGGGTAGTCTACTAAAGCCCCGCCTCCAGATGACAACAGGTAAGTCCCTTTACTACTCAGGCTCAGGCTGGTGACGGTCGCAGTATGGCCGCGCAATTCTCGCACCAGGCTGCCATCCGAGAGCGACCAGCAGTAGATAATGCCATCCGAACAACCAGCCAGTCCGAAATGGCCATCTTGAGAGATCGCGACGCTGGCAACCAACCAGGGATGGACTGCGATTTCTCTCAAGCATTGGCCAGTGGATAGGTCCCAATATCGCAAGGTGCGGTCCTGGCCACCAGAGAGGGCATAATTGCCGTCGGGGCTAAAACAGACCGCACGGACCTGGGCGGTGTGACCGCTGAGAACACGCAGGCATTTTCCGCTCGAGGTATCCCATAAGCGAAGGGTTTGATCACTACTGGCTGACAACAACCTGGTGCCAGCGCGATTTATTGCAATAGCATCGACCCGATCCTCATGTCCTTCAAAGGTTTTATCCAGGAAGGTCGAGGCTTCCACTCGCTGTTTCGCCCACGCCAACGCCTCTTGCACTTCTGAGGTAGCTTGCCCATCTTGCTCCTGCTCCCACAAAGATGCTGCTGCCTGACAGTTATCCTGTTCCAGGTATATTTGCGCCAGCCAATACTGCAGCCGCCAATCCCCCGGATGAGCAAGACGCATAGTTTCCATCTTTTCGAACAAAACCTGGTCAGAAATTTTTCCAGCGCGCCATTCAACTAAACCCAGGTTGTAGACTGCCTCCGGATGGTGGGGGTCAATTTGCATGGCAGCCTGCCAGGTTGCTTGAGCAGCTTCCGTCTTACCAAGATCCCACAAGCTCATTGCCTTATTGTTCAGGCTATCCGCGCGCAACCCAGCAACAGCGGGTTCTTGACGTGGATAAGGATGGCCCACCTGCTGCTGGTAAATC
>CAZAGA010000180.1:0-6890 GCA_964484335.1 uncultured Anaerolineaceae bacterium | reverse complement strand
ACCGCCGTGTCAGTCAGCAGGTAGCCCTGCGAGATCGAAATGCCCCGCCAGTGATTCAAAATCCGCGCCAGGATGTCGGTGCCACCGCTTGTCCCCCGGCCGCGATACACCAACCCATAGCCCACCCCGCTGACCACCGCCCCATACAGGGAATTGAGAACCAGGTCAGAAGTCAATCCACCTGCCGGCAAGAACGGCGCCAGGAGGTCGGTAAAAATAGAGACCGCTGCCACCGCCAGGGCAGTCCGCAGCGCGAAGCGCGGGCCGCCCAAGAAACGCCAGCCCAGCAGGAAGAGTGGCAGGTTTCCGGCAAAGATCATCACGCCGATCGGGAAGCCGGTGTAATAATAGACCAACTGCGCCAGGCCGCTGATCCCGCCGCTGACCAGGTTAGAAGGCACCAGGAACAGGCGAATCGCCAGCGCCTGTAAAAAACCCCCCGCCAGGATGAGCAGGAAATCGCCTACCCCGCTCCAGGTCAGCCGGTAAGGTCCGGCTACCAGCCGCTTCAATGAGAAGCGGTCCTTCGTCACCTGGCTCATTCTTCCTCCACCAGCCGCACCGCCGCCAGGGTCTCCAAAACGCCCAAGACGGCCGAATTATCCAGCTCGCCCATGCCCATCTCGAGCATTGCGTTGAACAACTGCGCATCGACTGCCGCCGAGGGCAGCGGGATGCCATATTCACGCGCGGTTTCCAGGACGATTGCCAGGTCCTTGGCCTGCATATGCGCCTTGAAACCCGGGGCGCGGTTGCCGGCGAACAGGCGCGGCGGCTTGACATCCAACGTCCAGCACTGCGCCGCGCCGGCCTTGATCGCTTCGACCACCTTGCGCGGGTCCGCCCCCGCCTTCTGGGCAAACACCAACAGCTCGCCCATCGCCACCATCTGAGCCGCCACCATAATCTGGTTGGCTGCCTTGGCGATCTGCCCAGCGCCGGCCTCGCCGACATGCGTGATCGTCTTGCCCATCGCCTGGAAGACCGGGCGGACGCACTCCAGCGCTTCGGCCGGCCCGCCGACCATAATCGTCAGCGTGGCATTACGCGCCCCAATATCGCCGCCGCTGACCGGCGCATCCAGGCTGAAGGCGCCCTTCAGCGCCAGCTCCGCCGCCGCCTGGCGAGCCGCCGCCGGCTTGATCGTCGAATTATCCACCCAGATCAACCCCGGTCGGGCCGCCTTGCTGATCCCCTGCGGGCCGAGCACAACTTTCAAAACGTCGGGCGTATCCGGCAGGTTGGTAAAAACCACCTCGACCTGACCGGCCACTTCAGCCGGCGAGGCGGCTGCCCGGGCGCCTACGGCCACCAGCTCATCCACGGCCGCCTGGCTGCGGTTGTGCACCACCAGGGGAAAACCGGCTTTGAGAATGTTGCGGGCGATCGACTTTCCCATCAAGCCCAGGCCGATGTAACCAACTGTTAATAAAGAAGACATGGATGCTCCTTGAAGAAAGGATAGATTGTTTCAGGTCAACTCAATCAGGAATTATAACGCTCTGTTGTAATCTGGCGTTGAATAAATCGACAGCCCCACCCGGACGGTCGCATTAAAGCTACTGGAACGGGTGGGGCCAATCAATATTTGCCTGGCAAAACCCTCGCCAGGCAGGTTCCAGGCCAGCCAGTTTAGCCTCGGCCGCCGTCAAGCCAATTTCAATCGACTGGCGCGCACTTCCGGCAACCCTCAAAACTGTGGGACACAACCACCCGAAACCCGTTGTTGTTCCAATCGTTGTTCGGGTTGTTGTTGTTGCGGATCGATGGGCGGGCGTTTTCCAAATTGTTGTTCCACGAACCGCCCCGCAAACCCAGGTCCAATGGCCTGTGCCTTTTTATCCAATTTGTTTAATCCAGCCGCCCAAAAGCCGTCCGACCTCATTTACCAGCCTGGCAGCATGCTCGTACTGGCGGACCGTGATCAAGCCCATTTCACGCGTGATTCGCATCCAGCTTCGTAATTGTTCCAGCGAGATATCTGCTTTATGCAGCCAGTTAACTCGTTCGGCGCCTTTGGATTTCCCGGCAGCGACAATTGCATCCTGGAAATCCAAAGCCAGGCGTTGGATGCGCTCTGCCAGGCCAAAGCGATGCACGCGGGGGAATTTTTGCACCTCGGGAATCAGCCAGAGCAGCAGATCATGAGTGCGTGTGAACAATGGCGATTCATTCACAAGCGAACCTCGCCAAGAATTGCCCGGCGCAACCCCCAGCTATTGGCATAGCGAACATGGTTCACCCAACCCAGGATGCAAGCCTGAAGCGCAGGCCAGGCCTCAGGATGATTCTGAGCCTCTTGCGCCAATCGCTGCAACCGCCGCCGGAAATTGATCCCATTCCGGCGTTTCACCCGCCGGTAATCCGGATAGATTCGGAAGCCCAGGAACGGAATGCCCGTTATCGTCGGAAAAACCTGGGCCTGGTTTTCGTGTAGCGCCAGGCGCAGGCTGGCTAATTTCGCAATAATTATCTCTCTCCAGGCTGCCAGGTCGTTTTTTTGGGTTGCGAACAACAGAAAATCATCCACGTAGCGCAGGTATGCCGGGCAGCCCAGCTCACGCTTGACAAAATGATCGAATGGGTTGAGATATACATTGGCCCAGAATTGGCTGGTCAGGTTGCCAATCGGCAAACCGCGCTGGCGCAAAGCAGCCAGCAAGTCATCGCCGGGAAACCAGGTCATCTGATATTCTTCCGGCAACACCTGCCTGCCGGAAGCCAGGATTTGATCGCACAGCCACAGCAGGTCCGGATCGGCGATCAAGCGAGCCATTTCCGCTCTCAAGATTGCCAGGTCAATCGACGGAAAAAACTGGCGAATATCGCATTGAAGCACGTAAGGATAGCCCCGGGCAAATTCCTGCGCCCGGTCCAGGGCGCGATGGGTGCCTTTTCGAAACCGATTGGCATAACTATCATAGATGAAACGCCGCTCCCAGATCGGTTCAATCACCTGGCACAGGGCATGGTGCACCACCCGGTCGCGAAACGGCGCGGCCGAAATCAGGCGGCGCTTTGGTTCGTGAATATAAAAAGTGTGATATCTTCCCGGCAGGTAGGTTTTCGTGCGCAGCTCATCTTGCAGCGCCAGCAGCTCCGCTTCTTGCTGTCTTTCAAAAGCCGCCACCGACTCTTTGCCGCGCTTCCCCCGCCGCGCGGCCCGGTAGGCCGAATACAAGTTTTCGAAATCCCAAACCTGGGGGTAAAGCTGCCGGTAGGTTTTCATTCTTGCTATCACAATGCAACCTGTGTGCCAGATAAAATTGGAAATTACGGAATAAAAAATTCCGCCCCCTTGCGGGGGGCGGGACAGAACGCAGGCCACAGCAAGCCAGGAAACAAAAGCTTAACTGGGGGACACAACCACCCGAAACCCGCTGAGGTAGCCCCAACCGGAGCTCGGGCTGCCGTGGTCGCGGAGCGATGGGCGGGCGCTCGCCAAATTGTCGACCCACGAACCGCCCCGCAAACCCAGGAAATCATGGTCTTTATCCCTGTAATTCACCTGCCATTCCCAAACATTGCCCGCCAGGTCCGACAATCCATACGGATAGCTCACACCCAGTGGGTACATTCCCACCGGGGTTGTGCGCCCAACCTGGTCTTCAACATTGGCGCGGAGGAGGATTTCGTCTTTCTTCGTGGTAACCTGGCCCGGTGCATCCCAGGGGTAGCAATCCTGCCAATCCTTTTCCTGTTTAGCTTTCACCCACTCCTGCTTACCCGCAGCAGTCTCCCATTCCAAATCGGTCGGCAGGCGCACCCGGAGCGCGCCTGGGATCGAGTTTTCCTGGCCTTCTTCAAGCTTATCCCAATTTCGCTCCAACCAGTTACTGTAAGCCATCGCTTCATACCAGCTGATCCCGACGACCGGGACGCATTTTCGGGCGATGCCAAAGCGCGGATCATGCCAGTAACGCGGGTAAAGGATATCTCGATCCAGGGGGTTATCATTTTCCTGCAGTTTAGCCTGCAGCCATTGCCAGGGCTTGTTCCCCCAATCCTGGCCTGGCATGAGCTGGCTATTTTCGTCAACTTTGGGCCAAGCCTGCCATAGAGAAGAATCCGTAAAATTTTCCTTTTGTAAAAAGCGCTCGTATTGCAGGTTGGTGACCGGGAATTTGGCCAGGTAATAGGTATCAGGCAGGTGAGTACAGGGTTCTATATCGCTCCGCTGCTTACTTCGACCTGGAATTGGCATAAAATGGAATAAACCTTCTGGTTGATAACCCAAATCATCCAGGACATCCCCCGCAGATGCGCGTTCATTTGGAGGAAAGGCCGGGTCAATCATCACTGCATGAAGCTCATTCTTGACTCTTTCAATCACCTGACCCGGAAGCCTACCGCTAATATCCCTGGTCAAGCGTCCGGCTAGCAGCAGGTCTGTAATAGTAGCTGAATGGATATTCTCGGCTCTTTTCCATCGCGCTACCAGCTGATCGACCAATTCCAGGCATACATCATCAGGTGTTTCTGAATGCGCCCCTGCAAATAAGGTCACATTCGTCCACCAATCATCATTGGTGTGCTCCAATAGCGTATTGACAAGGGTTTTACTTTTCTTCACTAAAGCCAATGCTGCCAAATATTCCATAAAAGCTTTGTGAACAAAGCTATATACTCCCGGGTCGCTTTCAACCAAAATGCCGCTTCGCTCATGTGAGTTTTCAAGGAAACCCTGGGCAGCCTCGCTGGCCTTCTCGGCGATTTTCTCGCCTTCAATATTTTGAATAAAATCGATCAGTGTATCAATGGCAGGTTTCGTTTCGACTTCAGCTTTTCTCAACGATTGTTGCATCCAATCAGCCAGGTAGCTTAATCTACGCCGCTTGATATCCACCGCCTCTGGCAGGCGGCGCTGGATTCTTCCAGTACCGTCCTCTTTCGCAAGCTCATCTTTTTTTGCCAGCTCATAATCCTGGTTTTTCCAAAATCCAAGCAATAAATCAACAATCTCCTGTAAAACATCCACCAGCCTTTCCGGCAATTCGCCTGAGGCATACTTCCAGACTTGGACCAGGGCAGCGCAGAACAAGGGCGTGCTGGCAATCTCAATCAAGTCAGTCCGCAGGAGAATCTCCTGGGTAAGCTGGCGCGCATTTTGCTCTGCTTGTCGAGAGTCAGATTCGATAATCAGGAACAGGTTCTTGATCAAGTCGCGAATCCCCTCTGGATCCAGCGGATTGACTTCGATCGGTGCGAGAGAAGCGGGTTGTAGGTCTGGTTTCACCGCCTCAAACCCCGCCGGTCGTGAGGCTAAACCGATATGGTTACCCTTTGATGCATAATAGGTAATAAATGCATTGATGTGCTGGGCAACTTCAGTGCGGTTTCCAGTTACTTCATCCAACCCATCCAGCAGCACAAAACATTCTCCAGCTTCCAGCCGCTGATCAAAAAAATCAGCGGTTAACGGAATCCGCAAAGTGGTTTCTCCCCGGTAATAATTGTCAAGATACGCCACCAGCGACCCGGGCAACGGATCTACACACTCGCGATGATGCTCCTCCAGGTAGACAGCAAAATTCCGCAAACGGATAAATATTGGAAGCAACGTCCGGCCATTCCAGCCTAAATCGAGACCCGCATTCCCTTCAGCAAATGCCAGCGCAATGCGGTGCAGGAGAGTCGATTTTCCACTCCCCGGTTTTCCTAAAAGAATGAAACGTGACCGTCGATTCAACAGGTCGCCAATCGATAGTGGTTTCGTCTCTTCTTCAGGATTTGCACTGTCTGGATGGGCTCGTTTTTGACGTTGCTTCGTCGTTTTTTCTTCTGCCTTTTGATCACGCATCGTCAGAGGCACAAAGACCTGCTTGAGGTGAGCGTTCTTGATATCAGGATCTCGCTTGCGGATCAGCGGCAGAGGCAATATTTCCCAGGTCTTCCGAACGTACTCCAAATACTTCCTGAGCGCCTCAGGTTCATTCGTGGTAAGCCGCCACTGCCGAATCATTGCTTCTTCGATGCTCAAACGGCGTTCAGACACTGCAATTAAGGTCAGCGTTTCGCGAGTGAGCCCCCTGAGTAAACTCCGTTGATCCAATTCATCTGTATAACGAATAGCATCCTGGTACTCTTTCAGTGTCGAATGAGCCAATTGCTCACGCAGTTCAAATAAGAACTGCGCTAACAATTCTTTTCTGGACGGGTCCAGGTCCAGGACGTCCAGTAGTTCTTCCGGCAAGGCAGCCGGATCATTCACTCGCATCTCAACGGCTGCCGCGGCTACCAACCTGCCTTGGTTTGCAGTCAATCCGGTGAGGTGGATCGTCAGCAACAAATTTTCCCACTCATCACTCGATGGCCGGATTTTTTCCAGGGCGCCCTGGATTGCAGTTCTGAGTGCCTCCTGTTCCTTCTTATGATCAGGCCCCTTACGCAGCCAGTTTCGCACTGGCTGCGTAAGAGGTTCCGCAACGCCTTTATCGGCAAGCATCTTTATCGCATCATAAATATAAGGGCCAATTGCAGTAGCCACAGTGACGATAGAAGCCAACGAAATTGCATCAGACATAGAACACCCCTGCTTAATTCTCTTTCTTTTCCACCACCGGCCCGTCCGGTGTATCCTTCACCCGCCAGCCGAGCGCTTCAATTTGGGCGCGCAGCGCGTCAGAGGCGGCCCAGTCCTTGCTCATCCGGGCAGCCTGGCGCGCCGCCGCCAATTCGCTCACCACGGCCGGGATCGCCGGGGCGGGCAACGGCTCCGGCTGCATCTGCTGGCGCTCCTGGGCTTCGAAAGCCTGGCGCCAGACCTCGTCTGGCAGGCCCATCTCAAACCCGGGCGCTTCCAACGGGCAGCATTCGCTGAGCGGAAAGCTTTGCCCATTGGAATAGACATGCACATGCCCGCTGCGCAACTCGGCCACTTCCGCCAGGCC
>CAZAGA010000179.1:0-6897 GCA_964484335.1 uncultured Anaerolineaceae bacterium | reverse complement strand
CGCATATTATTACCAGTCTTTGCTTGCGCGACTCAGGTTGTGTTGAAGTTTGCCCGGTTGAGTGCATTGTTCCCGGCAAGCCGATTGAAGAATGGCCGTGGTTCTATATTGATCCAGATACCTGCATCGATTGCGGCGCCTGCATTCCAGAATGCCCCTACGAAGCAATCTTCCCTGAAGATGAAGTACCGTCGCCTTACACCGCCAAAGGCGGTGAGTATATCAGCAAGCTTGGTCTCACCGGACATTACGAGGGCATCAATCACCATGGTGAGAAGGTTGTTTTGGACGTGGTCCGGCAACTCTCGGCTGGCGAAACGGTAGATCTGACACCCGATATTCAGCCAAACTACGATTACTTCTCGAACGGTACCGGTTACAAAGCCCTCGATATGTAATTCTTTTTCCGTCAATGGCCTGCCTGGCCATCCAATAGAGAAAACCTTGAAACAGTGCAGGGGACGAGATGCCCCCTGCACTGTTTCAAGGTTTTTAAGCGGGAACAATCAGGGATTGCGGAAGACGAGGTTTCCTGCGCCCATTTTTATCGAGATCAACAGTCTTGGCCCACTGCCTTTCAAGGCAAAGTTGTTGCTGCCTAAACGCTCCCAGGCATCATGCAACTCAATATTGGAAAGCCCGCCATCTAGCGATACCTGGGCTTGAACCCCAGCTGGAACGATCACGGTCACCTGGCTCAATCCTGACTCAATCAGCACGTTGGCGTCCCGTTGCAGGCTACCACTAAAATCCAGGGTGTAGTTACCAGCCCCGCTCCGGAAGGTAAGCTGCGAAAAATTAGCATTCGCCAAGCCTAGCAGGCGAACATCTGAAGCGCCCGTGGTGTAAAGCAGGTTATCCATTGCCACTTGGTTTGGTTGGCTAAAGCTCAGGTCAACATCGGCTGCGCCATCATTGATCTCTAGATTACGCAAAGACAAGCCGCCCAGTTCGAGCTTGCCCTGGTAAGCCCCAGCATTTAATTTCAGGTTCACTGGCTGGCTACTAAGCTGAAGCTCCCAGGTATTTTTAAAGTTATCGGTCCGGATACTTGGAAAACCACGTACTTCGAGATTGCCAGTCGAGAGCCGGATGTCTGAGCCATTGACGGTTATCTCAGGTTTCAACTGCTCGATATTGTAAGTAGCTACACCAACGACCAAACCAGAGGCAGCGCCTGGGGTGAGCGTCAGCTCACCAGCGCCAAAATCAAGGGTCAAGTTGGCCGTGTCCGAAGCTGGTGCGTCGATATTAATGGGCAGGGTTTGGGTAGGTCCGGTGCGGAAATCCTGAACCGGTACATTCACGGATATCGCACAAGCCATGCTGGCTAGGGCCAGGAAAAAAATCATCGCAACAATTGAAAGCGAACGCATTTTTCACCTCCGTACTTTCTATTTTCTGTATGTAACTATATACGCCAGCCCTTTCGAAAGGTCGCGGCCACGCGCTCAGGGCTTTCCAAATGAGTAAGCCGTGTTAAAATAAGAACGCTCTGGAAACGCCAGATTGGTGATCCTTTTCTAAAACGGAGGTTACAATGAACGAGTCAAATCCGGGTGGGGGAACGAACCTGGCAGATGAGCTCAGCGCATTGGGCAAGAATTTGATTGATGTGCTGAGAGCCGCCTGGGATCGCCCCGAGCGGCAAAAACTGCAGCAGGAAATTGAAAGCGGCATCTCAGAGCTGGGTAGCACGCTGCGTAAAGAGGCCCAGTCAGTTTCAGGTAGCCAGGTCGGCCAGCGGATTAAAGCCGAGGTGGATGATTTTGGCGAACGAGTACGCAGTGGTCAGGTGGAAACGAAAGTCCGTGAAGAATTGCTCAACGCCCTGCAAACGATCAACCTTGAGCTAGCCAAAGTCGTTCAGACTCTTTCCAACACCGAAATAGCAGGCACACCCGGCGAAACCGCCAGCCCGCAAGACAGCTCAGAAGCTTATCCTGTGCCACCTGAAAAGCCTGCCAGCGAGGCCTAATATGGAAAGTCCCTTTTCGATTGAGGTGAACGCCGGCAGAGAGGTTCAGGTTGGCGGCTACTCTCTCGTGCCCTTCACTAAAACCTGGCAGTTTAAACCACCAGGTCGACCCGTCTGGATGGTTTGGAACCGGCCTAACTCCATCTTGGTGCGAGATAGCGCTGGTAATGAGAAAATCATGCCCATCATTGATCTTACCTGGCGGGTGATTGGCTCGCTGGTAGGCTTAAGCCTCAGCGCAGCACTAGTGCTGCTGATCAGCAATCGATTACGAAGACACTAAGACCGAGCCTAGCAAAAGGAAAACTACAATGGATGAGACAGACAGCACCCCTGATGAAATGGATGACAACCTGCTAATTGATGAAGAGGACGAACTGGAGTGGGACGACACAGAATCCAACGACAGCCTAGCCTTATCAATTATGGAAGATAATCTTGATCGCTTCATGGCGGTTGCCAGCGTCGATGCTGTATTTGGTGAGCCCTTTGAAACCGAAAAAGGCTGGATTATCCCGGTCGCCGAAGTAGGATCAGCGATGGGATTTGGGGTCGGAACTGGTTCCGGACAGGATGAGAAACTGCAAGGGGGCAGCGGTAGCGGCGGTGGTGGGGGCGGGTGGAATTTCTCGCGACCGGTTGCAGTCGTGGTGGCTTCAGCCGATGGCGTCCACGTTCAGCCTGTAATTGACGTCACCAAAATTGCCCTCGCTGCCCTAACCGCTGCTGGCTTCATGTTTGGGCTGTTGGTTAAGATGACCCGGCCACAGCGCTAGGAACCTATAAATTTAGAGGGAGACGTGGTCGGCCACAAAATGATTGCGTCTCCCTACCGGTATCCTTAATGCGCAAAATCGCATTCCCGGTTCTACTGGGCCTGCTATTCGCAATAGCCTATACGCAGTCCCCACTTTACACATCTAACCAGAACCAATATTTCTTGCACGGGCTGGCTCGCGCTGGATTGGGTTTCCTGGCAGAAGACTGGCTGGTCAACACCCTTGACCCCACGCCTGTCTTTAGTCTGCTGGTCGAACTGACCTACCGGCTTTTTCACCAACCGGCCATTTTCTATTTCTACTACGCCATCCTGCTCGGAATTTACCTGTTGACCATGCTTGGGATAGCAGACGAGTTGTTCCAACTTCGGAAATCGGCTGCTCGGTGGTTGGCTTTCTTGGCGCTGTTCTTTCTGATCCATTCGGCCGCCCTACGCTTCTTCTTCTCACGCGCATTGGGGGACAACTGGACCTACCTGCTGGAAGATGGGGTAGCCGATCAGCGCCTGCTCGGACCGGTCCTACAGCCCAGTGCTTTTGGTGTTCTGCTAGTCGTTTCAATCTTCCTTTACCTGCGTAAGAAACCGACACTGGCCATCGTGGCAGCAATCCTGGCTGCCACGATCCACCCAACCTACTTGCTCAGCGCGGCTGCCTTGACCCTGGCCTACATATTGAGCGCCTATCAAGCCGGTGCCGAGCAGTCGCTCGGTAGGCGCTTGATGCAGCCGTTTTTGCTCGCCGTGCTGGCTTTATTGGTAGTTTTACCGATCCTTGTCTACGTTTATTCCAGCTTTGGCAACACCCCAGCCGAAACCAACCAACAAGCCCAGGCGATCCTGGTGAACTTCCGGATACCTTTTCACGCTTTACCAGCGCGTTGGTTCGACCTGACTGCGCTATTCAAAATTGTTCTGGTCGCTTCGGCGCTGATCCTGCTCCGGCGAACCGCGATCTTCCCGCTTATGGCAATCCCCGCCCTGGTTGCAGTTATCCTGACCTTGGCTCAGGTTTTCACAGGCAGCAATTTTCTTGCGTTGCTTTTTCCCTGGCGGGTGACGACCTTCCTGGTGCCGCTGTCCACCACCCTGTTACTCGCAGCCGGGATCAAGCGCTGGTTCGACTTACGTACGGGGTATGAAACGACCGGCTTGCCACGTATCCGGGCAGTGAGCTACACCCTGATCGGGCTGGTTGTCCTGGTTGGAGTGATCCGCCTGGTGCTCGATTTTCAACGCCAGGCCAGCGCACCGGACCGGCCAATGATGACATTTGCAGCCAGTCAGGCTGCCTCTGGGCAGGTATATCTGGTTCCCCTGGACATGCAAGATTTCCGGCTGGTCAGTGGTGTGCCGGTGTATGTCGAATTCAAATCCATCCCTTACCGCGACGCGGATGTATTGGAATGGGAGCGAAGGATCCAGCTAACCGATTTGTTTTATAAGAAGGGCGATTGCGGGAGCCTGGATAAGCTAGCCACCAAGGGGATCACCCATGTGATCGCCACGCCGAAACTGTACGATTGGAAATGCGAGGGATGGGAAGCGCTCTACCAGGATAGCAATTACGCAATCTATAAGATCCGCTAGACCAGGTCAGAAAATTCGAATAACCGGTCTGCGAAGTGTGTGATTTGGCCAGACAGAGCAATTTTTTCCGTCCAGCGAGATGGGATCGCATTAAGGCCATAATAAGCGCCAGCCAATTGTCCATAAATTGCACCGGTTGTATCGGCATCATCGCCCAGGTTAACCGCCAACAAGCAGCCTTCTTCAAACGAATTGCTGTAATGGAAGGCCCACAAGGCAGCTTCTAGAGAAGCAACCACAAAACCGCTCCCCTTAATATCCGGCGGTTCCTTCTGCTTGAATGAGCCAGCAGCCACCGCGTCGACCTGCCGCTCAAGCGGGTGTTGCTTCCAATAATAATTCAGGGGGGAATAACGCCCGGCGAGTAAGATATCCTTGCTAACCCCATTCAGCGCTCCTAGCAGCAGGGCTGCCATATAGCGGCAGGCATCCACTGCCGCCGGGGCAGCATGGGTTGTGCGCGAACTATCCGCTGCGTAGGTAATGGCCTGGACTGGCTGGCTGGCAAAGAACAACACCACCGGTGCCAGGCGCATCAATGAACCGTTGCCAGCCGAATAAGGATCGGTGGAGCCGCTGTAGGGCTGGCCAGTGCGCACGAAGTTTTCGAGTGCCTGGCGAGTAGTCCCGCCAATATCAAAGCAACGGCCGGTGCTGCTCAGGTAGCCATTCTGATACCAGCGCAGGTAACGTTGCATCTGATCAGCTGGATCAAAACCGCCACATGCAACCAGGCTATCCGCCAGGCACAACGCCATTGAAGTATCGTCCGTCCACTGGCCGGGGAGCAGGTGGAATGCTCCACCGCCAACCATTTCAGTGACCGGCGTGAAGCTGCCCGGCGGGCAAAACTCTACCGCTGTGCCTATGGCGTCGCCAACAGCCAAACCAAAAAGGCTGCCGCGGTATCGTTCTAAACGGCTGGGTTGGCTCTCTATAATCATCCGTTTAGGTAAATTTTTACCAGGAAGGTGCCTGGCTCGATCATCTCGCGCTCGAACGGCAGCCCGCTTTTCCGGATGAAATTCATCACCACATTGTTGCTTTGATGAATGGTACCGATAAACGTCATGACGCCATGCTGCCGGGCATAGCGAATTAAGCGCTCGTAAAGCAGAGTCCCCAAACCCCGCCCGTGATAATCATCGCGCACCACCACAGCAGTCTCGGCAGCACCCGGCCCGTGCTCGGGCGAGAAGGCATAGCGCGCCACTCCAACTAACCGCTCACTCCCTTGCTCCTCGATCACTGCCACCAAGGCCATACGGTCCTGGTAGTCCAGGTTGGCCAGGCGGTGGGCTTGTTCATCACTCAACTGGCGGGCGGACTCTAAAAAGCGATAATAGATTGATTGGGGAGATAGGCGAGTGAAACCCTCCTGCAGGAGTGGGGCATCCTCTGGTACGATTGGTCGGATGGTCACCTGCACACCGTCTTTCATGTGAACCTGTTCAACCCATTCAGCCGGATAACCTGGCGGCGAATTTAGAGAATCATCCCTGGCGTCCATAGTAAGTCCTTATAACGCAGCGCGGCATTGAGCTAATTATACCTGTTCCAGGTGAAAATAAAAATAGAAACCTTAAAATTAGGCGACTCTAGAGTGGAATTGCAGATTCAAAGCGCCATGATTCCTTCAGGCGCGGTATAGTTGGGAAAATTTATCCACGAGGGAGAAGCATGCGGCCTGATTGGGATTCTTATTTCATGAAAATCGCCTACGCCGTCTCTGAGCGAAGCACTTGTGATCGGGCTTTTGTAGGGTGCGTACTGGTATTGGATAAACGCATCCTGACCACCGGCTTCAACGGCTCACCGGCTGGGCAGGCACACTGCGACGAAATTGGCCATTTGATGGTCGACGGTCACTGCGTGCGCACGATTCACGCCGAGACCAATGCGATCATCCAGGCCGCCCTGCACGGCGTATCGACGCGCGGCGCAACTTGCTACGTGACTCATTTTCCATGCATCAACTGCACCAAAGCGCTGATCAATGCCGGAATTGCTCGCCTGGTGTACAGCACGGCTTACCGGTTGGACGATAACGCGGTTGATTTCCTGAAGACTGCCGAAATTGAGATCTACCAGGTGGCCTTCGAAAACGGGCGAGAAAAGATGGACTGAGCGCTGCGGATATCATCAACAATTCATGACATTTGTCATATTCACAGAAGTGAATGTGTTAGTATAATACATTCACCATGATGAATATGACTTTTCAATCCCCTCCTGCTGCACTCAGCATCCTTTTCCAGACACTTGGTGTTGCCCCCCGCCTGGAAATTTTGCTAGCGATTGGCGAAGGCGAAGCCTGTGTCTGCCACCTGGAAGCAATCCTGGGTTACCGCCAGGCCTTTATCTCCCAGCACCTGATGGCGCTGCGTGAGGCGGGCTTGCTTGAAACGCGGCGCAAGGGCCGGTACGTCTATTATCGATTAGCAGATCGACGCCTCCTGGATATCCTTACCCAGGCAGGAGAGATGCTGGGGGAAACAGTGCTAACCCAATCGCTTGCCACGGCGGCCTGTGAATGCCCAAACTGTGTAAC
>CAZAGA010000178.1:0-6898 GCA_964484335.1 uncultured Anaerolineaceae bacterium | reverse complement strand
GGCTGAAAATCGCCAGCCCATACCTGCACTTCTCTTTCGATCTCCCGATCTTTGCGATCCTGCTACTCGCCCTGGGAATAATCCTGCTGGGCAGCGCGCTGAAGAAGAAGTAGCCAGGCTGGCGCACAGGTATGGTTCCCACCCAGAACCTTGGATGGGGACCATACCTTCCCGGACCGCTGCCCGGGCGCTCATATTGGATCATCCTGTTTTGTCAAGGAATAACCTGATTTCAAATGGAGGAGACGCTGCCATGGAAGAAACACTTGCAGGCGCTTCACACAGCACCATCCGGTACCCCACCACCCGCTTCTTGAAGGGCCTCGGATGGGGTTTTCTCGGCGGCCTGGCCGGCACACTGGTCATGGACCTCCTCCTCATGGGCGCCTTGTCGCTACTCAGGCTACCTGCTGTGCTTTGCTTTTCCATCGTTGGAGATACGGTATCACGCTTCTTGACGATGCTCGGTACACCGGTCACTGGCGGTGTTCCCACCGGTGTGGTGACGCACTATGTGGTCGGTCCGCTGTTCGGCATCCTCTTTGGTGCAGTCGTGGCGAAGCTGCCCGTTTTGCGAGCCGGCTCCCTGAAGAAAATCACGCTCGTGGCATTTGTGTATGTTGAGATCATGAGCCAGCCACTCCTGGCGACAACGCCCATCCTGTTGAAAATGACCCCACCCGCGACGGTGCAATGGTTCGTTGGATCCTTCGTCATGCACCTGATCCTGAGCATTGTTCTTGGCCTGATCGTGGGGTACGGGCTCCGCTCAGCTCCCCTGTCGACTTAAAGAAGAGCCCCTGGTGTGACCCGCTGCTGCCAGATTGCAAAAATGGTGGCGGAACAGGTGCAAAATGCGATCCATTAACCCTGAGCAGGGTTGCTGAGGATCGACCAAGTGAAGAAAATCGATCTGCGATTTGAGCGCGCACCGCTTATCTCGTAGCATTATAATAAAGGCGCCTGAAGTACACGCCTGTTCAGTTCTAACCCAGCCAGCCAGGATTAAATTTTCCGGTGGAACATCTCATGAAAAAAGAGAAATATCCGATCTTGGAATTTGATGCTACCCAGGTGGCAAAGATCGAGCCCTCCTTCTCTCATAAAAAAACCGCAGGGTATGAATACTGTGTGATCCCCTTTTTCCGTGATGTTCTTGAAAAAATGGACAAGCAGGGCTCGATCAAGGCTGTCCAGGCATTGAATTGTGAGACCCTGGATCTTCCGATCTATGAAATGGAAACCCTGGGTAAAAAGGTGCATTTATTTCCGGGCTATGTTGGCGCCGCTGGTGCGGCTGCGTTCCTGGATGAGCTGATCGCCCTGGGGTTCACTAAATTTATTGTCTGCGGCGGGGCGGGCGTGCTGAGGAAAGACATCGCTGTCGGGCGCCTGGTCATCCCAACCTCCGCGCTACGCGATGAGGGCGCCTCCTATCATTACCTCCCCCCGGCTAGGGAGGTCGAATGCAACCCGGAAGTAGTCGCCAAGATCGAGGCAGAGTTCCAGAGATCCGGTATCGATTATCTCAAAGCTAAAACCTGGACCACTGATTCGTACTACCGGGAGACAGAGAAAAAGATCGAACTGAGAAAAGCCGAGGGCTGTGTCACGGTGGAGATGGAAGCGGCGGCTTTTTTTGCCGTGGCCAAATTCCGGCAGGTAAAATTAGGCCAGATCCTCTACGGCGGGGATGATCTCAGCGGGGTTTCCTGGGACAGCCGAAAATGGCACAGCCGGGCGGATATCCGAGCGAATCTGGTGGATATCGCGATCAGAATCTGCCTGTCATTATAATTGGACCGGGTGTACCCACCTGCGAGAACCCGGGCCGGGAGGTAGAAAGATGAGTGAGCAAGCCCCACAACGCAGCGTCGAACTGTTTAAGTCCGGTTTTTTCTGCGCAGAAAGTGTATTGCAGGCGATCGCCGAAAGCCAGGCCATCCACTCTGATCTGATCCCCCGGATTGCTACCGGATTTTGCAGTGGCATTTCCCGTAGCGGCGGCATGTGCGGAGCTCTCAGCGGGGCGATCATGGGCATCGGTCTTGTTGCCGGCCGTGACGCTCCGGAAGACTCGCTCGAGCCCTGCTTTGCCCTCGTTCAAAGTTTGATCCGCGCTTTTGAGGAACAGCATGGCTCTGTTAATTGTCGCCAGTTGCTTGGTTGCGACCTGGCCACTGAGGCAGGGCAAGGGTATTTCATGGAAAATCATCTCATGGTAAGTTGCCTGCAATATGCTGAAGATGCAACCAGGTTGGCGGTTTCATTGCTTGCCGATTTGCAGCATTCAAAAACCACCTGACCGGCGCTGCCCGCCTCGATCAGGGCCAGATCTGGCCGATAAATGATAACCTGCCCCCAGTTGACCTAAAAATGCAACCGCAGATCCTCGCCGATCCACACCCAATTCAAACCGCCGATGAACGCTGATCAGATCGCCGATCACCGCTGATAAAACCCCATCTGTATCCATCCGCTATGATCTGCGTTCCGGCTGGCCGGTTGTCTACAACCGGCCTCAGCCGCAATCCGCGGTTGTTTTTTTATTTTCGCCCAACTCAAACCGCCGATCAACGCAGATCAAACCGCCGATCAACGCAGATCAAACCGCCGATCCACGCTGATCTAACCCCATCTGTATTCATCCGCTATTATCAGCGTCCATCCGCGGTGAATCTTTCCCCCTCCTCCAACCTCGGCAGCCCTTTTCGCCCGCCCAGCTCCCTCGCGTTCAACGCCGCCACTGCGCTGGCGAACGCCGCCGTGCGCCGCAATTCCCAACCGCGCAGCAAGCCGAACAGGAACGCCCCGTGATAAGCATCCCCGCAGCCGGTCGTATCCACCAGTCGCGGCGGGCGATAAGCCGGCTGGTGAAAGCGCTCCCCCGTCCGGCTGGCGATCCACGCCCCGCGCGCCCCATCCGTCACCCCGGCGATCTGCGCCCCGCGTTCTAACAGCGCCTCGGCGGCTTCCGCCGGATCGTCCCGCCCGGTGCATTTCTGGGCGAAATCCCTTGCCACCAGGCTGAGATCGCACAACCCCAGCAGCTCGTCCAGCTCGGCCCGGTAACGCCCCGCCCCGCCATCGAACGAGACCTGCACCCCTTTCGCCCGTGCCACCCGGGCTGCCGCCAGGCAAGCCGCTAAGTGCCGCCCGTTCAAGTGCAAAAAAGCCGCCCCCTCCAGCAGCTCCAGTGGCAGCGCATCCAGAGCCGGCGCCATCTCCTCGCCCTCCGCCGATTGGGCCGGGTGGAACAGGATCGTCCGCCGCCCCTCGCCCTGCGTCACCAGCACCACTGCCGTCGTCGAGCGCGCCCTCGGGACGACCTGGATGAAACCCGTCTCCACCCCCTCGGCTGCCAGCCCATGGCGGATCTGCTCGCCGGCCCAATCATCGCCCTGGCAATCCAGCAGCGCCGGGCGCGCCCCCAACCGGCCGAGCGTTGCCAGCGCAGTCGCCACCGGCCCGCCGCCCTGGACGCTCTGTGCGGTCGATCGCAGCAGCTCCTCCTCAGCCGGGAAATGGGGTAGCAGCATCAGTACATCCAGCGTCGCCGCGCCCAGGCCGATCACCTCGAAAGGGGGATTTGGTGGCATGGAGATATTATAGCCGCAGGTTGGCAAAGCAGGTTTGCTCTGAGAATTCTCTCCACATCGAAGGGAAGCAGGTATAATCAGGACCAAACCTATCCGATTCCCCCCACCCAGGAGACCCCCATGGGCCAACTTATCTACAGCGCCATCGCCTCGCTCGACGGCTATATCGAAGACCACACCGGTAACTTTGACTGGGCCGCCCCGGACGAAGAAGTCCATGCCTTCGTCAATGACCAGCTCCGCCCGGTCGGCGCTTACCTGTACGGGCGGCGGATGTACGAAATGATGACCGTCTGGGAGACCGACCCGGCCCTGGCTGCCGATTCCCCCATCACAGCCGATTTTGCCGCCATCTGGAAAGCGGCTGAGAAGATCGTTTATTCGACGACCCTCGCCAGCCCGTCTACGGCGCGCACCCGCCTTGAGCGGCGCTTCGAGCCGCAAGCCGTGCGCGATTTACTCGCCGCCAGCCCGCGCGACTTAGCCATCGGTGGGGCGGGGCTGGCGGCCCAGGCCCTGGAGGCTGGTTTGGTGACCGAATTCCAGTTCTTCATCGTCCCGTTCGTAGTCGGCGGCGGCAAACGCCTGCTGCCCTACGGAGTGTTTCTCCCTCTGGAGCTGCTCGACCAGCGCCGTTTTCACAATGGCACCGTCTATTTACGTTATCGTCTCAAGTAGCTTAACTACAACCGCCGATGAACGCCGATCAGACCGCAGATGAACGCTGATAAAACCATACCAGTAATTATCTGCGTTTATCCGCGTTCATCCGTGGTTGATTTTTTCTCTCAAATCAAAATCAAACCGCGGATCCACGCCGATCAACGCCGATAAAACCCCATCTGTATCCATCCGCTGTTATCTGCGTCCCGGCTGTACCCAGCCGCTATCCGCGGCTAATGTTCTACTCCGCCGGCCGCAACACCGGCTGTGGGCTCTCCTTCGCATCGCTGATCTCCGGCAGCGGCAGCGGTTCGTACATCGTCCCCGTCCCAATGCTCCCGTACGGGATCATATACAAGTGCGTCACACTGGCCGACCCTTCCCCGATATCCTGGAACGCCACCACCAATTGGCTGCCATCCGGGCTCCAGCTCGCATCCCGGTAACAGCAGCGCCCGCGGATCGGGTTGACTGAGAGCTGCGCCCGGTATTCCTCCATGTTGAAAAAGTGCAGGTCGCCAAAGCCGCCGTTGCGCTTGCTGTCGTTGAACACGAACAGCGCCACCCCGTCCCAGCGGATGCTCGGGATCACCGGGTTGGACGTATAACTCTTGTATTGGAAGTGCGGCTCGGGGAATTGGATCTGTACCATCGGGTTGGGAATGCAGCGATCGACCGCGAAGACCTGGATCAAATCGCCCCGCCGCCCGTCCTTCAGCACCCCCAGCACCAGCGCTGCCCACTGTTTGCCGTCCTTCGACCAGTTGACCTGCTTGGCGAAGTTGCGCTGGTAGGGCGCCAGGTCGGGGCAATCGGCCAGCGCCGCCAGGCTATCGTGCGTCCCGGCCTTGGCCAGCCCGTCCAGGTCGAACGGCACCAGGTAAAGCTGGTTATCCATGCTGACTGCCACCTGCGTCCAATCCGGCGAGATTTCAAAGGCGTCAACAAACTTCGCATAGTTGTAGCAGGCGATCGTGCTGAGCTCGCCGCCCAGCGTGACCGCCTGGACGCACTTGCCGCTGATGTACGACAGCCCCGATCCGCCCGGCAGCCAACGCAGGTCGGTCTTGGCCGCCCCGTCCGTGGTGAGCTGGACCAGCTCGGTCCCATCCAGGTTGGCGACCCAGATGTTCCCGCCGTTGAGCCAGGCGATCTTGTCTGCTCCTCCGATCACCGGTCCCGCAGCAGCCTGGGCCGGCTCGGCGCTCGCCGTGGCCGTAGGTAGGGCTGCCACCGATCCTGCTGCCTGGGTGGCATCACCGGCTGCTGCTGCCTGGATCGTCGCCGCGCTGGCTTGTGAATCGGCCAGCACCTGGGCCGCCTTCGTGGCGTCGGCGGCTGCCGCTGCCTGGATCGTCGCCACGCCTCCTTGCGGGTCGGCCGCTAGCTCGGATACCTGGGTCGCCCCGGCTTGCGCGGCGGCCTGGATTGTCGCCTTGCTGCCTTCGTCGACCGTGATCCCGGCCTGATCAGCCGCTTGCTCCACAACTGCCGGCAGGTCGGTGGCTTTGCTGACCGCCGCTCCCAGCCCAAGCGCTCCGCCGAACTGGCGATAAGCGAAGAATCCAGCCACCGCCAGGACGGCCACCAGCCCTAAAATAATGAAAAACTTGCTCCCGCCGCGCTTGCCCGCCACCGGGTAGGCCGAAGCCTCCGGTGTGCTCGGGAAAGCTGTTGCCGGGCTGACCGGCGGGTACCCGGCTGCCGGGGTGTAGCCGCCAGGCTGCGCATAGCCGGATTGTGGGTTCGCCCCTGCCGGGCGCTGCTCGATTAGCGTCCCACCTGTGGGATAGCCGCCCGCTGGGCTGGCGCTGGATGGTGGATAGCCTCCCGGCGGGGTCTGCCGGGCTGCCCCGGGTGGGTAACCTCCCGGCGGAGTCTGGCGCGGCGGGTAACCTCCCGGCGGCGTCTGGCGGGGTGGGTAACCGCCGGGCGGGGTCAGCGGCGTGGCTTGCCCTTCAATGTAAGTCGCATCGGCCTGGAAGGCTTGCGCTCCCTCGATCAGGGTCTGGTCAGCGCCTGCTGCCCAGCCTCCCGCGGCCTGCGCATAGTCGCTGGCAGGGGCGCTCAGCGCCAACTGCACCGCCTTGGCCATCTCACCCGCCGTCTGGAAGCGCTGCTCGCGGTTCTTTGCCAGCGACCGCTCCACCACCATCCGCAGCCCGGGCGGCGCATCCGGCTGGATCTGGTTCAAGTCGGGCAGCGGGTCGTTCAAATGCATCATCATCAGCGTCATCGCCGAGTCCGCTTCAAACGGCGGCCGCCCGCTCAGCATCTCGAACAGCGTCACCCCCAGCGAATAAATATCCGCCCGCGCGTCCACCGCCAGGCCCTGGATCTGTTCTGGCGACATGTACATCGCCGTGCCCAGCACCGCCCCGCTGGCGGTATGCTGTCCGGCCCCCACCATCCGGGCGATCCCAAAGTCCATCAGGATCGCCTTGCCGTGCACGTCGAGCATCACGTTGGCCGGCTTGATATCGCGGTGGATCATCCCGCGCTGGTGGGCGTACTCAGCCGCCGCGCACAAATCCGCCGTAAATTGCACCACCTCCGCCACCGGCATCTTGCGCTGGCTGGTGTTCAGCCGCTTCAAGCGCGCCTGGAGCGTCTCGCCCAGGATGTGCTCCATCACC
>CAZAGA010000177.1:0-6899 GCA_964484335.1 uncultured Anaerolineaceae bacterium | reverse complement strand
GAGGAAATGCTCTTGCGCACCACCGGCTGAGTAAGCCAGATCATCCAAACGGAGCAGCTGCTGGTCAACCGCCTGGCTACGCACTTCCCGGCAGCGAATACACTGGCAGGCCCGGCCGCGCTGTTGAAGTTCGCGATGCACATCCTGGCGCAGACTGGTGCGCCGGTTGCCTTCAACAACATTGGTTGAAGGAATATCGCGAATGATGCGATTAACCCGGCAGAAACGCGGAATGGTCGGTTTTATATCCGCGATCAAATGGATTAGCTCTTCGGTGGTGTAAGGCTGGTATTCTCCACGCAGCCAGTAGAGATACAGCTCGGCGTTTTCGAGCAGCTGGTTGGGATAAATCTTAATTTCGTCCGGACAAAGGTCTTCCCACAAACGAGTAAAATCTGCGCGATCCGAGTCCAGGCTAGCGCCGAATAAATTAGGCATCCAATGCAGCACAATTTTAAAACCTGCCGCCCGGAGCAAAGCGGTCGCCCGGCGAGTATCTTCGACTGTATGGCCGCGCCGGTTCAAGCTCAAGATACGATCATCCAGGCTCTGGGCGCCCATTTGTACCTTGGTGACGCCCAGGCGGCGCAACCAATCTAACTCGGCTGGGTCGACATGATCCGGTCGGGTCTCGATCACCAGGCCGACATTGCGGCAAACAGCTGTCTCGTTGGCAGTCTGCGCCTGATCAAGATCGGCGGAGTCAAACCCATTCATGGCATCCAGGCAACGCCGGACAAACCATTCCTGATAATCTCGACGGTAAGCACTCCAGGTACCGCCCAGGATGAGAAGCTCAATTTTTTCAGCCGGGTGTCCAATTGCTTGTAAGGCCTCGATTCGCCCTGCTACCTGGGCATAGGGATCAAAATTATGCTGCAAGCCACGCCGGGCGCCTGGTTCGTCGGGCAAGTAGCTCTTGGGCATGCGAACATCGGTGGGGCAAAAGATGCATTGGCCCGGGCAAGGATAAGGCTTGGTCAGCACTGTTACCGTAGTTACCCCAGAGAGCGTACGGACCGGCTTCATCCGGATGCGGGCCAGAAGTTCCTGATCCTCCACCCATTCACCACTCTCTACCAGCTCCCGGTAAGCAGCCACCAGCAAATGTTTTCCCATGTAACCACCATCCGGGAGAGGAAAACGACGCAGTACATCGGTTACCTTTTTACCGCGGCGAACTTCAGCCAAGGCACGCCTGGCTAGAGCCATTTTTTCGGGGGTGTACTGGCGAAGCTCTTGCCAGGTTAAATCATCAAAATCATTATCCATAGACCAGCTCATGTATGCACAAAATCAAATGCCAAGATCAAGTAATCCTGGAAACTCAGAATATAATACAGGTATGGAATCACAGATCGCTGAGCGCCTGCTCGAACTCAATCACCAATTCTACCAAACCTTTGCCGACGAATTTTCGAAGACACGCCAGCGAATCCAGCCTGGCGCCCGACGAATTCTTGAAAAATTTCCCCCTGGCGCTTCAATCCTTGACTTAGGCTGTGGGAATGGTGAAACCCAGCGAGAAATTCGCCGCTTGGGGCATCGAGGGGTCTATGTCGGAATCGATGTCAGCCCAGGTTTGCTTACAATAGCCAGGAGCGAGACCGCCGGTCAGAATGAAAGATTCCTCCTGGCGGATTTAGCTCGCCCCGACTGGGCAGAAAGGCTGAGCGCGGCATGGGCAGAAATCGCACCTGGCAAATCGCTCCAATTCGATATCATCCTGGCATTTGCGGTGCTGCACCATATTCCTAGCCAGGCCTGGCGAGAACAAATCCTGAGCCAGGTCCATGCGCTGCTGCGAGCATCCGGCCAGTTCATCCATTCCGAGTGGCAGTTCCTGAACAGTCCCAGGCTGGCTGCACGCGTCCAGGCCTGGGAGCGCGTGGGTCTACAGGCAGACCAGGTTGATCCAGGCGATTACTTGATCGATTGGCGCGCCGGTGGCCAGGGTCTGCGGTATATTCACCTATTCGATGAGCAGGAATTGGCTGAATTAGCCGTAAAATCGGGCTTTAAAATCGACGATTCTTTCTATTCAGATGGCGAAGGCAACAATCTGGGCCTTTACCAGGTATGGAGTGCGGTAAAATAGGATTGGAAAGCGATCCTCTTAATGCGAATTTTGGTGATTTCAGATATTCATGCCAACCGGACTGCCCTGGAAGCCGTACTGAGGACAGCTGGCGAGTTTGATGCTGCCTGGTGCTTGGGGGACCTTGTAGGCTATGGTCCAGACCCAAACGAGGTGATCGAACAAATCCGCCAACTTCCTAACCTGCTCTGCCTGGTCGGCAATCATGATGCTGCCGCGCTGGACCAGATCGATACCGGGGCTTTCAATCCTGAAGCGCGCCTGGCTGTACACTGGACCCAGAAGACCCTGACCGAGAGCAGCATCGCCTTTCTGCGCTCCCTTCCAGAAAAAATCCAGGTTAACCAGGTCACCTTGTCGCATGGCAGCCCGCACTATCCGGTCTGGGAATATTTGTTGGATACGCGTACTGCCGGTCATAATTTCGAATTTTTTGATACCCCGTATTGTTTTGTCGGTCACACCCATCTGCCGGTGATTTACTCGCAAGACGGCAACGATTTGCCGACCCAACTTGAAATTCCTGAGCCAAATACCCTGGTCAAGATGAAGTCGCGATCGATTATTAATCCTGGATCGGTTGGTCAGCCGCGCGATCGCGATCCACGCGCAGCGTATGCGATTTTCGACTCAGATAGTGAATTCTGGGATTACCGCCGGATACCTTACGATATATCTGACGTTCAAGAACGGATGCGGCAATTTGGACTGCCAGACCGGCATATCCAACGCCTGAATTCCGGCTGGTAAATCACAGGGATTAAGGTATCTGCAGCTTTTGACCAGGGTGCAGAATATATGGGGGCTTTAGACCGTTCAAACGAGCAATCGACTTCCAATTGACGCCCAGCCGCCTGGCAATGCCAGTCAGATAATCGCCGTACCGGACGATGTACATTTGCGCGGCGCCGCCTTGCGCCTCAGCTAGACCAGGCTCGGGGGCCTCGGTTTCAGACACGAATGGATAACCGGTCTCGTTCTCGTTTTCCCCCAACTCGCTGGATGGGCCACCCGTGATTGCCATGTTCCCCAACACTCCCCAGGAGGCCAGAAAATTGCGCAGCGGGTAATCCTGGGCCAGACCTGTGGCGGCATCAATTGCCCGCACCGAAGTCGAATTGTAGCCCACCAACAACATGGTATGTTCGTAAGCAGCCACCTGGATGGTTTCGCCATCCGAGGCCTGGTACTCAACCGAATTGCCTTTCCACATCTGGCCGATCACCCAAACAATCACCGGGCGACCAGCAGCAATTTCCATTTTAAGCTCCTTCCAGGCGATTCCATTCCGGGCTTCAGCCTGTAAACCATATTCACGCAACAACTCGGCAACTGGACCGGCGTGGACACCATATGAGTCAGGTGGTATTCTTCCAAGAGGATCGGATGGCTGGCCGACAAAACCTTTATTGGGATTATCCGAGCGAGGTAGTTTTTTCAAGAATTTGGTTTCACTGATTTCAACACCCCAGAAGGCAGCCCAGTCCACGGCTGAACGCGACTCGCAGGAAAGATTGAATCGCTGCGGCCAGCCATTCACACTGCGGATGTAGGCTTTTTTAGGGGGAGAATCGGCCGCCTGGACCGGACTGGCAGCCAAGGAACTCGCCAGGATTGCTGCCAGGAGCAAGATGATTAAGGAATTAACCGGGCGAATACTTTTCATTATTGGACGCTCCTTTGTAAGATCTGGCGTTTACAGCCCTGCAAGCATCGTGCCACCTGGGATAGGTAGAGGGGGATTTTACACTGATTTTTTCCAACCCCTCCAGATTAGATAAATTGTACCAATAGAAGCCTTTTAAACAAGCGGTTATAATTTGAGAATATATGAAAGATCTTTCTCAAGCTGTGTTGAAGGTAGTTAATTTGCGCTTGACTGCCGCGCAGTTAGCAGCATTGGAACTCTACGAGCAGCAATTGCTGGAATGGAATGAACGGTTCAACCTGACGGCAATCCATGAACCGGAGAAAATCCGAACCAAGCATTTCCTGGATTCGCTAACCTGCCTGGCTGCCATGCGAGAAGGCCCAATGGAACGGGTGATCGACATTGGCAGCGGAGCCGGATTTCCAGGATTGCCATTAAAAATTATCTACCCGCGGATGCAGCTCACCCTGGTTGAATCGGTCGGAAAAAAGGTAGAATTTTTGCATCATATTGTCCAGGTGCTCAACCTGGGGGAGGTTGAAATTCTTTCCGAGCGGGCGGAAACGATTGGGCAGATGTCAGCCCATCGCCAAAAATATGATTGGGCGGTTGCTCGAGCAGTGGCAGTGCTGCCGGTGCTGGTGGAATACCTGCTACCGATGGTGCGGATCGGTGGTGCGGCAATTGCGATGAAAGGAATCAGCGCTCCGGCCGAAGCCCAAACAGCAGAAAATGCGATCCGCTTGCTCGGTGGCCATCTGCGGAAATTAATCCCAGTCACCTTGCCTGGTGTGGTTGATGAACGCTACCTGGTGGTGATTGACAAGATTGCCGCGACCCCATCCGTTTATCCGCGGCGGGTAGGAATCCCCTCTAAAAAACCTCTGTAAAGAGCAAGACCTGCGAGGCTTGCTCAGCTCTCCGGGCTGTTGTTACGTAGAATGTGGCCAGCCTGGATACTCCAAACGCGGGCGTCACGTAAGAAAACCGCCGAGAATAAATCCAAGTCCGTGGTGGTCATCAACGCCTGCTCAGTTTCCGCCAAGCGGGCCAGGAGATCACCTCGCCGGAGCGGGTCCAGCTCTGCCAACACTTCGTCCAGGAGCAAAACCGGCCATTCCTGGGTGCGCTCTTTAAGCCAGATGACTTCGGCCAGTTTCAAAGCCAATACTGCTGTGCGCGCCTGGCCACGCGAGCCAAAGATACCAAGATCCATCTGGTTCGCCAATAAACGCAGTTCATCCCGGTGAGGCCCAAGCGTGGTAACGCCGCGGGCTATTTCCTCTGCCCGGGCACGTTCAAGCTGTTGTTCAAAAACAACGCCGATCTTTTCAAGGCTTAATCCCGATCGATCTACCGAAGTCTCCAGGCGCAGGGAAAACTGGCCAGGACGCGCAGGTAATGGCTCAAACGAAGGCTGGTAGACCAGGCGTAGAACCTCCTGGCCATGGGTTAATTCATGGTGGAGGCGTGAAGCCAGGCGTTCCAGGTCGCGTAGGACCTGAATGCGGGCGTGCATAATTTCTGCGCCCTTGCGAGCTAACTGTTGGTCCCAATAAGTGAGTTGTCCAGCGGCGCTGAATGGGTCGCTGCCTCGCTCGCTAAGCTGTTTGAGCAGAGCATTACGTTGAGTCACCACCTGGTTATAATCAGCCAGGGTTTCGGAAAAATGCGGTAAAGCTTGCGCCATCAACAGATTCAAATAGCGCCGACGGTCGTCCGGGGAGCCCTCGATAATCCGCAACATTTGAGGCAAAAACAGCACCGCGTTAAAAACGCCAATCGCGTCGTTTAGTTTTCGTTTACTGCCATCAATGATCACTTCTTTACGCACCCGACTGACGCCAGTTCCGCCAGACTCCTCCTGAATCACGCGTACTTCCAGGTGATGAATTTTGGAATGACTGACCTGCCCCAAAGAATCAGAACGACAGAATCCCGCCACAATCCTGGCCACAGCCAGAGGATCGCGCCCAGCGCTGAGGTTGATCAACTGGCGGTCATTCGAGGCGTGAAAAGAGACAAATGTGGCCAGAAAATAAATCGCTTCAAGCAGGCTGGTTTTTCCCTGAGCGTTGGCGCCCAACAATACCACCGAACCACGCGGGATATCAATATCCAGCCGGCTAAAGTTACGAAAATTCGTCAGAGAGAGATGCGTGAGGTACATTAATCCAAGGGAACGGCCTGGCCAGGTTCTCCCTTGAACTCCCAAACTTTTTCTGCTCGATCGGTAAATAGCACCCCATCTAAATGATCGATTTCATGCTGGAAAACGCGCGCCAACCAGCCTTCGGCTTTTACCTTTACCGGTTGGCCACGCCGGTTTTGGCCTTTGATCGTTATTGCCACCGGGCGTTCAACGTCGCCGACATAGCCAGGAATAGAGAGGCAGCCTTCCGTACCCACCTCGGTCTCTTGCTCAAAGCGAGTGATTTCTGGATTGACCAGGGCATACAACTTGGGAGGCGTTTCTTCGCCTTCTTCATCCTCATCCCCGTATTCGACCACAATCACCCGTAAGGGGATATCCACCTGTGGAGCAGCCAGGCCGACCCCCGGGGCTTCGCGCATGGTTTCGACCATGTCGTCGATCAGGGTCTGTAATTCGGGGCCAAAATCGGTAACCTTGCGCGCTTTTCGCCGCAAGACAGGCTCGGGAATGGTGACTATCTTTCTCAACGCCATAAAGACCTCAAAATTAAAGGCTTGGATAACTGTGGCAGAATATTTTACCCTGAATAGCAGCCTCTCCAGGTAATTTCTAGACTTATTCTAATTTTTTAGCCTCCTTATTATATGCCACCAACCAGTTGACCATCCGCTCTCTCTCACGTGCTTCCTGGATCAGGCGTTTGCGTTGGCGGAGTAACTCTTGTTTGTTAGCAATTTCCTGATGGACCCGATCCGGATTGTAAACATCCAGGAAAATAAACTCGGTGTTGCCGACAGTAATAAAGACGTTGCCAAAATTCAATAAGATACCCAGGAAAGTGCGCCGGTGGGTGATCGTCAGGATATCTTCAATATCCGCACTTTTCTTCATTTCAGGACCAATTGGCTTTTTCTCTATATCAAAAATCTGTGACTCTGTAATCCGATAGATATCATTCTTCCAATCGGTGTATTGATACCAAAGCCAAAATCCAC
>CAZAGA010000176.1:0-6912 GCA_964484335.1 uncultured Anaerolineaceae bacterium | reverse complement strand
TGGGATTTGGATGTTTGCTATAGCGGGACTCAGAAATGCCTGGGCTGCCCCCCTGGTTTAGGTCCGATAACACTTGGCTCGCGAGCCCTGGAAATCATCGAACATCGCAAGCGCCCGGTTGAAAATTGGTACCTCGATTTAACCTTGCTGGCAAAATACTGGGGTCCGGAGCGTAGTTATCATCACACCGCTCCAATTAGCTTACACTTTGCCCTGCAGGCTGGGTTGCAAATCCTGGCGCAAGAAGGTTTACAGGTCCGGTGGGATCGCCATCGCCAAAATGCCCGCCTCTTATGGGATGGCCTGGCTGAGCTCGGTCTGGAATGCCATGTCCCGTTGGATCATCGCTTGCCATCGCTAACCACAGTCAGGATTCCGGCTGGCAGCGATGACGCCCAGGTTCGCCGCCGCTTATTAGAAGAAGACGGAATCGAAATCGCCGGTGGTCTGGGGGAATTAAAAGGCAGGGTCTGGCGGATTGGGTTGATGGGTTATTCTTCCCGTCCTGAAAATGTTACTTCACTGTTGAATGCCTTCAAACGGGTACTGTAAGCGATTGATTATTCATTTGGTAATAATGGAGGGGACAATCCGATGAAAAAACCGCTTGCATTTGTCCTAAGTGGTGGAGGAGCGCGTGGCGCTTTGCAGGTTGGCGCGCTGCGAGCCTTATTTGAGGCGGGCTACCATCCTGATATCCTGGTTGGCACATCGATTGGTGCAGCCAACGCATCTATTCTTGGTCTGAAAGGTCTGAATGAAGTTGGCTTGGCTGCTTTGACCAAAGTGTACCAGGATAGCGCCGAACAATCGATCCTAACCCCAAACACCCTACGCCTGGCTCTCCGAGCATTGATCCGCCGGCCCATTGACGAATCCACGAAACGGCTGCATGAATTTTATGTTTCCCATGGCTTGCATCCAGATTTACGTTTTGCCGAACTGCCGCATGCCCAGGTTCTGGTTGTTGCAACTGACCTGACCCACTATACCCGGGTAATTTATGGCATAGATCCAGATGAGCGGGTGCTGGATGCCATCACCGCTTCAACTGCCATCCCACCCTGGATACCGCCGATTGAAGCTGACGGACAATTGCTGATGGATGGGGGTGTGGTCAGCAACCTGCCGATCGAGCCAGCCTTGGCCGCAATGCCAAAGGAAATCATTGCCCTGGATGTCCAGGAATACCGCAGTATTCCTGAAGACTCAGAGGGTTTCGGTCCGTTGTTCAATCGCCTGTTTAACACCATTCAAAAACGCCAAATGGAGCTTGAGTTTGCTGTAGCAGCTGCCGTTCGAGTGCCGGTACACTACATTCGCTTATTCGCGGCGGATCCGGTTCCGGTGTATGCTTTTGAGCGCTGGGAAGAGTTAATTCAATGCGGTTACGAGCAAGCTCGCCAAAAAATCGAACTTTGGCCGCGCCAGAAACGCTGGTGGCTATTTTGAGCGCTGGTCGGCGAATACTTCCATTGCGGCTCTCATGAAAGTCGCCAAGCCAGGCTGGTAGCGGTCGTAGGTCGCCGTGAATTCCGGATTATCCGTGTACAGGCTTCCCAAACCGCGGAAGATTTCTGGCGTGACCGGGTAGAAATGCTCGAGCCAGTTCCACTGCCGGGCAATTGCTTGTTGGACCAGCGGATCATCAGCGGATTTTTCCATTAGGGAAGCCATTTGGCGAGTGATTTCGTCGCCCTCTTGCTTCACGGCTTCCCATTCAGCTTTAGACAACTTGCGCACTCGTGTCAAGCTAGCTTCGATTCGTTCTTCACCATAAATCTGGCGAGCTTCGCGGTCGTAGCGATCAGCCTGCTCTTTGCTAAAGCCTTCATAAAGTTCTGCATCGGTTAATTCCATTCTATTCTCCATTAATTGGTTGATTGTTTTTTCGACTGTGTTCAACAAGATCGCGATTTGAGCAGCACGCTTTTCTAGCTGCTTATGATGTTCGCGCAAGGCCTGGAGCGGGTTAAAATTTGGATCGTCCAGGAGTACTTTGATCTGCTGAAGCGGAAATCCTAGCTCTCGGAAGAACAGGATTTGCTGCAAGCGGAGCAGTTCGGCTGGCTGGTACAATCGGTAGCCGGACTGGCTTCGCCGGCCAGCTTGGAGCAGGCCAATCTGGTCATAATGGTGCAAGGTTCGCACGCTGACTCCTGCCAAGCGGGCAAGTTGGTGTACGGTGTACTCCTTCGCTTGTCGTTTCATAGGTTTAATCTTACACCATGACGTAGCGTCAGAGTCAAGAGGAAAAGGGTAGCAATTTCCTATTTCTTATGCCATAATTGGATTTGGGTCAAGAAACACCGGTTCGAACTGGGAAGGGAGTTTGCAATGGAAACGCTCGATTTACGCAAACAGTATAAAACATTATATAACCCGTCTGTCAAAAATGTTGAGCTTGTCCAGGTCCCTCGCTTTACTTTTGCCTGGTTGGATGGTCAGATCGAGCCTGGTTATGGGCCAGGGACTTCCCCTGCATTCCAGGCTGCCATGGAAGCCTTGTACGGAATATCCTACACGCTCAAATTTATGCTAAAACTGCGTAAGGTCGATTCAGTTGATTATCCGGTGATGGCGCTCGAGGGGCTGTGGGGAATGCCTGGCTTCGACCGGGCGACCTTTGATATCACCAATCCATCTGGTTGGGAATATTCCTTGTTGATTATGCAGCCGGATTTAATCACCCCGGATCTGTTCCAGGAAGGCTTAGCCCTGCTTAAGAAAAAACGTGGCAGCCAGCCAGCTTTTGACCATTTACGTCTAGAATCCTTCGAGGAGGGCTTATCCATCCAAATCATGCATATTGGACCCTATGCAACTGAAATGGCAACCATAGCCAGGATGGATGCTTACGCCGAAGCGAATGGCTATCAAATGGTCGGTCGTCATCATGAAATCTACCTTGGTGATCCACGCCGCACCGCGCCGGAAAAATTAAAAACCGTCTTACGCCATCCAATCGCGAAAAAATAAACCTGCCTTGTTAACCATCTCGAAAACTACCCAACGTCGATTCATCCTTGGTTTACAAGGTCTTTGGCCGGGCAGGCGCTACGCAGGTTTAGCAGGTCTGCGCCAGGCTCTGGAAGCAATCCAGGCCTTGCAGCTTGATCCTTTGAATATCACTGCCCGCAGCCACGACCTCGCCCTGTGGAGCCGAGTCCTGGATTACCAACCGGAGATGCTGTACCAGGTGACTTACAAGGAACGCCGCTTTTTTGACTATGGAGGCAGCCTGTTCATTTACCCGATCTACGAACTGCCTTCATGGCGGCTGCACATGGCGCGCCGGGCGGAGACTCCCTACCGCCGGTCGTTCATTCAGGAGCACCAGAAAGCCCTCGATCTGGTTATGTCCGAGATCGAAAAGCGTGGCCCATTGGGAAACCGCGATTTTACAGGAACTCAGCGGGTGAATAGCTACCGGGGTAGGAAAGATACCGGCGTGGCTTTATTCCATTGGTGGTTGGTGGGTGAATTAATGATCAGCAGCCGGCAAGGTTTTGAACGCCTATATGATCTTCGCCAGCGAGTTGTTCCGCCAGAGTGGGATTACGCTGCACCAGTAGACCAGGCTGAAGCTTTCTTTGCTCGAAAATCACTGGCTTTCCTGGGGATGCAACGCCAGCGACCCTGGATTACTACCGTTAGTGATTTTATTCAGCGCCGGATATCGCCTGTTGAAGGTCAGGCCTGGTTGGAAGGCATGGTGGACCAAGGTGAAGTGGTTCGACTAAGTGTGGAAGGTTCGAAAGATGCCTGGTACACACTGGCAGAGAATCAAGCACATTTGGAAACCCTCGAACAAGGCCAAATTCCATCCGTCTGGCAGCCTTTGGGGCCAGCAACTAGCGATGAGGTAACTTACCTGGCGCCTTTGGATATTGTCAGTGCTCGTGGCCGTGCAAAGGTCTTGTTTGACTTCGATTATATCTGGGAAGTCTATAAACCTGCCGCGCAGCGTCGCTGGGGCTACTATGTCTTGCCGATTCTTTTCGGAGACCAACTGGTCGGTCGTCTGGACCCGCGCCTGGAACGAAAAACCAGTACCCTGTTTATCAATGGCTTTTGGTTGGAAGATCCGGCCTGGATCGATGATCTTCGCTTCGGACAGGCCTTGGCAGCCGGGATGGATCGTTTCGTAAAATTTCTAGGCGCTGAAAAGATCGATTATTCTTCCGTCGAGCCGCCCAGCCTGCGAGCTTGGCTGGGCCAACTCCACCGCTAATTGCCTGATTTTTCCAGCCATTTCCGTTCCAATCCCAGGAATGCTCTCCAGCCCTTTTTGTCCCATTACCTGCAGCACCAGGCGGATGTCTTGCTCGAGATCCTCGACTGCCCAGGCGGCTTTTCGGTATGTCCACACGAATTCGCTCGGGGCGCCCTCTAGCTCAAGCGAATAGACTTTTTCCGCCAGTTGCTCAACGATTTTACGATTCAAGCCATGTTTGTCTCCTGGGATGATTGGGCGTGGCTGCCGGTCACGAATGCCTGCCTTCTCACAAAGCTCTCGAACCAGGCAGGCGACTGACTTCCAATCATAGCCTGCCGGAGCGTAGGCGGAAGCTGGGTAGAGCCGCTGGTATTCGACTAGCAGGTCAGGGAATCGTTCTTCCAGTACGGAGAAAAAGTAGGCTCGTTGTTGGTCGGCTAGAGTCAGGCTGCTGGCCAGCACAAACTGGCCGCCGTTGTCGGTAACTTGCTCGACCAAAGGGAGCAAGTTCTCTCGTTTATCGCATAAGCCAGGCAGCAAGGGCATGGCGCACACCCCGGTGGGAATTCCAGCTGCTGCCAGCTTTGCCATGGCTGCCAGGCGTTTTGGCGCGGGTGGCGCCAGGTGTTCCAGAGCTGTAACACGTTCGTAGTTCGGTGCACCTGGCACGCTAATCATACTAAAGGCTACCACAGCCCGGGCTTTCTGGTGGATCGCCTGGATCAGATCCAGATCGCGCAAGACCAGCGGAGAGCGCTCCAGAATAAAAACCGGGAATCCCAACTCGTAGCACACCTCAAGCATTTTCCTGGAGAGTTGAAATTTACGCTCCGCTGGTTGGTAATCGCCGGTGAAAATCAGGTCCACTGGCATCCGCTGCAGGCCTTTCTTCAGCAGCTCGGCAGCGTTGATTTTAGCCTTGATCCGGTAGGCAAAGTCATGTAAATCGTCATATGGAGAATACTTTTGCTCTCGGCAATAACAAAATTCACAACCATGCTGGCAGCCGATATACGGGTAGGCGCTGTAGCGAGTCCAAAACCAATGGTCGGCGCGTTGGCTTTTGTTCAAGATATTTTTTGGCCGGTAGGGTATGAATTCAGCGCGACGGGGCATATTTTAATTGTATCCCGAATCGTATCAAACTCGCTTGAAGGGTATCTTTTTTATAAAAAATTTGCTAAACTATTTATGCAATTTCAGGTATACAAGAAAGGAAGGCATGCAATGGAAACCACCAATAAACGTTCGGCTCTGGTATTTGGCGCGTTGCTGATAACCATTGGAGCGCTCCTGCTGGCTGGTCAGCTTTTCGATTTTGTAAATTGGGGGAGTTTATGGCCTTTGATTAACGTAGCCATCGGCCTGTTATTCTTTCTCGGGATGTTCCTGGGGGGAAAGTCAACTGGCCCCCTTGCCATTCCGGGAGCAATTTTCATCGCGGTGGGCTTGATCCTGTTTTTTCAGAACCTAACCGGCGCCTGGGAAACCTGGTCGTATGTCTGGGGATTAATTGTTGCCGCCGTAGGGATCGGGCTGTACATCTATGGGGTTTGGAGTAACCAGCCGGGGTCCAAAGAGGCTGGCTGGGCCTTGACCCGTACCGGGTTAACTTTATTCCTGGTATTCGGTTTTATCTTTGAGCTGGTGTTCTCAGCCTTTAATATCACGAATCGGCCAGCTACTTTGTTTTTCCCGCTGGGATTGATATTAGTTGGGCTGCTTCTATTCGTCTTGCGCGTCTTTCGTATGGCAACTGCATCGAATAAGCTTAATCACGACGACCGCGACCTTTTCTGGCCGGTGCTCTTTATCGGTGTAGGATTAATATGGACGCTGGTCTTCATCGGTCGCGTTCCCGCCAACCAGGCACTTGGCCTGTTAAATCTGTGGCCGGGCCTGTTAATTGTCATCGGTCTGGACCTGTTAACCGGGCGGCGCTATCCTTGGGTTGGCGCTTTGCTCGGTGTTTTGGTGGTGGCTGGGATGTTTTTAGCGCTTGTCAAGGCGGATTCGCTTGGGCTGACGAACCGGCTGCCATTTGGAACTTGGAATATTACGATGGATCAAAACACTGGTGAAATCGTCACCATCAACGGCTCGGGAATCCTGGCGACCGAAAACCGCCCGGTATCCGGTTTTAATCGGCTACGCCTGACCGGAATTGGTGAAGTCGAGATTGCTCAGGGTACTACGGAAAGCCTCGAGATCGTGGCCGATGATAATATCGTGCCTTATATTACATCAGAGGTACGTGGCAGCGAATTGGTGATCGGATTAAAGCCGGGCACTCGCCTGTCATCGGTCAAGCAGATTCGCTTCCGGGTAATGGTCAAAGATTTGGAAAAAATTATCATCGCCGGAGCAGGTAAGGTTTCGGTCGCCAACCTTACAACCGATCGCCTGGAGGTAGAGAGCCCTGGAGCGGGCGGTTTGAAGTTGAACGGGCTTGAGACGGATCAGCTATCGGTCGATTTAAGCGGCGCAGGCAGCATCGAGACCAGCGGGACTGTCCAGGCTTTGGATGTTAAAATCACCGGTGCGGGAAGCTACCAAGGTGCTGATTTACGCTCCCAAGATGCGACCGTCAGCATCACAGGCCTGGGAAGCGCTACGCTCTGGGTGACAGATAATCTCGATGTGGAAATTTCTGGCGCGGGCTCAGTTAATTATTATGGTGACCCAAAGGTCGA
>CAZAGA010000175.1:3162-6921 GCA_964484335.1 uncultured Anaerolineaceae bacterium | reverse complement strand
AGCAGGTCGATCCCTAGCTGCTCACTCAGGCGCGGGATATTGACAAAGTTCCAGGTTTTCAAAGGCGCCTGCCCAGGCGCTTGGGTAGGATCCGCCCGCCGCCCCAGCTCAGCTTTCGACTGGGAAAGCCGGATCACACCGCTCACACTAACCGTACCAGGTTCGGTATATTTACTCCAGTCGCCGCTCTGGTATACTTCGCCAGGGATCCAGCCCCGGTCCACCAGAATCACTGCCTCGCTACCCGAAATCTTAAGCGGGGTGACCAGGTGTACGCCCCACTGGTCATCATAATACTGGTTGCGCAGGGCAATCTCGCCCGCCGGATCATACACCCCGCGAACGCTAGCCGCCCGGTATTCCATCTCCGTCAGGTCTGCATTCAGTGCATTCCCAACCAGCGCCAGGCTGGGCAGCGAGACCTGGGCGGTAACCCGCGCGTTAAAGGCGCGCCGGGTTTCCAGGCGATCGAGCTGCCAGATGCCCAGGCGGACCATCACCGCCATCGCTGCCAGCACCAGGATCGTCGCCAGAAGCCACTTCCGGCTGAGCATCCGTTTCAACATGTTTTATCCCTGCTCCGCATCAGCCGGTTGGCTGCCTTTTTTCTTCTTCGGCCGGTCGAGCGGCATAGCAGCCAGGCTGTAGAGATAAATTAAAGCCGTTAAGGTCGGAACCCCCAGGCTCAAGGCTGTAATCCGGTTTCCTAACGTCGTTGGCTGCTTGACTTCGATATCCAGGTAGCGGCTAGAAGAAAAAGAGCAATCATACGACAACCGTTCCGGTAAATCGAGCGCCAAGCTGGCCGTCGTCCCGGCCGGGATCCATAACGGTCCAAGCTGGTGATCGACCTGGTCCAGATTGATCACTTCCAGCACGTCACCAGCCACAAAAGTCAAACCGGCCGGAATGGAAGACACAATCTCACCAGCCGCCAGGCGTGCCGCAGTGCCTTCCGGAATGATCACTTGCACCGCTTCCGGCGCTCGGGCGCCTTCATCTTTCGTCATTGCATAGGTGATTTCATTGAAGGCCAGGACGAAAACCAGGCAAATCAGGAATATGATCGCCAGGCGCTTTAGATAAGGACGTAGATTTGAATTCTTAGCCATTTTTACTACCTGTCAGGAATGCCTGCTTAACGCAGGAGATACTCCAGGTCGCTGGCGATCTTGCTTGACTCCATACCAAACGGGAATGTCAATCGCCAGTTGCCATCCTGGTCGACCAGGTAGATCCTTGCCGTATGATCCACCAGGTAGTTGCCCTGTTCGTCCGCCGGTTGCCGGGCAGCGTAGACTCCATAAATCTTCCAAACCTGCTCCAGGTCTGCCAGGCTGCCAGTCAGGCCAATAAAGGATGAGTCGAAATTGGGCACGTAGCGCGCCATTTCTTCCACCGTATCCCGCTCAGGGTCTACTGTAATAAACACAAACCGCACCTGCTCTGCTTTCTCATCCAGCAGCGCTTTAAGCTGCTTGTACTGTGAAAGCGTCACCGGGCAAACATCCGGACAGTGAGTGTATCCAAAGAAGACCAGCACAATCTTGCCGCGCTGTTCGCTCAACCGGAACGCCTGGCCGTTGGTATCGGTTAATTCAAAATCTGCTGCTGGAACCGGGGGCTCAATCAATGAACCCTGGTATTGGTAATTGCGCTGGCTAAGCCACCAAGCGCCAAATACCAGTCCTAATCCGATGACCACCCCGATCCCGAATAAAATCGTTTTTTTCATTTTTTTCACATTTCAAACCGGCGCTGGCTGCTAGCCGGACCCGGCAGCCAGCGCCGTTCGCAAAGACAAATTTTTAGATGATAGGCTTGCCGATCAGGTACAGAGCCACGTAGAAGAAGAACCAGACCACATCGACAAAATGCCAGTAGACCGCTGCAGCCTCCACCCCCCAGTGGCGCTCTGCCGTGTACATGCCGCGCTTAGCTTTGCGCCAGACGACATATAGCAAGATCAAGCCAGTGAAAACGTGGAAGGCATGGAAACCGGTCATGGCATAAAAGAGCGACCAGGCCGGGCCGGCATTCGGGCCAGCCGGAGCAATCTGCCACTCGACGCCCACCACACCGAGCAAAAACAGCGTCCCCAATCCAAGGGTTACCTGTACGCTACGCAGAAAGCCTTTCACATCGCCGAAGGACATCAAGGTCTCAGCTCGGAACATGAAGTAGCTGCTGACCAGCAGCATCAGCGTGATCCCCAAACCGAGCAACTGGTTGGCCTCGGGATGATATTCGACGCCCAACAGGTAGAAACGGGCAACCAGCAGGCCAGCGAAGACGAAGGCATCGGAGAGCAAGAACAGCCACAAGCCCAGCCGGTTGCTGCCAGTTTTGAAACGATACTCTGCTAAAGAACCGGATTCGGTAGTCATGAGTGGCTCTCCTGATCGCCTGAAAACAGGCGGCCGATGTGCATATAATCACGCATTACAAAAGCGGTTTTGATGCCGGCAATCACCAACAAGGACACAGCACCCCACCAGATCTTGACATATGCCCCAATCAAATACTCGGAAATCGTCAAGAACAATAACAGCAGGATAATTGAATTTCCAGCTTTCAGGATCTGTTTTTTCTTTTCTTCCATCTTCGATCTCCTTAATCCTAGTCAGCCGCAGCCAGGGAAGGCGCTGCGCCATCTGGCTCAGCCGCCGGGTGGTAGCGCTCTTGATCAATCGATACGTAAGCCGAGCCAGCCAGGCCGTAATCATACGGCTCACCCACTACCTCGAATGGCGTGGCATAGTTGTGCTGCGGAATGGGCGAAGGCAGTTGGAATTCTGGGGAGCGCGAACGCCACGGGTTGGCAGCTGCGGCCGGGCCGCGCGCCGCACTGTAGGCCAGGTTGAGGATCGCCACCAGCACCGACAGGCCGATCACATATCCCGCAATCGTAATCGCCCACTGCTGCGCACCAATTAGCAGGTCCGGGTCCCATAAACCGATTCGCCGCCGCATCCCGAGCAACCCAATCTGCATCTGAGCCAGCGACTGGACGTAGAAAGCGGGGAGCATGAGGTAGAAGTGCAGCTTGCCAAGCTTCTCGTTATACATTCGGCCCGAGTATTTCGGGAACCAGTAGTATAGCGCAGCGAAGAACGGGAAGATGTAGCCGCCGAACATGGTGGCATGGAAATGACCGACAATCCAGTAGGTATCTTGCAGGTGCAAATCGGTTGAAACCGTTGCATTTGGCGGGCCGCTCAGGCCGCCCAGCAAGAAGATCGAGATCGCTCCCAGCACAAACAGCATTGGGGTTTCAAAAGACAGCTTGCCGCCCCAAATCGTCGCCACCCAGCTAAAAAACTTCACTCCGGTCGGGATCGCCACCAACAGTGTGGTGTACATAAACGGCACTCTCAGATAAGGCGCCATACCCGAGGTGAACATATGATGCGCCCAAACCAGGAAGCCGACCACGGCAATCCCAAAAGCCGAGAGCGCTACCCAGCGATAGCCAAACAACGGCTTGCGAGCAAACACTGGCAGGATTTCGCTGATCACACCCAGGCCCACCAGGACGAACACATATACCGCAGGATGAGAATAGAACCAGAACAGGTGTTGGAATAGCACCGGGTCGCCGGTGCCTGCCACTCCGCCAAAGAAATTCATCCCGAAGATCCGCTCGAATAGCACCAACTGGAATGACAGGCCGATCAATTGAGTTGCGGTCAGGCCGATCAACGCCGTTGCCCAGGCCGTCCAAACCACGATCGGCATCCGGAAATAGGTCATTCCTTT